>JAOZOL010000249.1 GCA_029933295.1 Desulfobacterales bacterium
TTTTAAAGATACAATAGCGCCTGATTTTATAGTCTGAGACTATAGCTACGGACAATTAAAACTTCCGGGATCGATCGGCATTTCTTTTGGATCATCTATTCCGATAAATTCGGTTTGCCCGAAAATTGATATGCAGATATGGTCGATGAGTGTTATCTGTTTTCGGGCATCTGCAATATTGACAGCAGGCACGCGGTGCCCTTGAAGGAGCAACTGCTCAACGGAGCTTTTCATTAATGCTTTTTTATTTTTTTCAGCCAATTGAATCATTTGAAGATAGTTCTGTTTTTTTTCCGCAAGCTGCAAATATATATCCGTTGCCGGATCACTATGATCTAAAAAATCCAGTATAAATGTAAGCGCGTCAAAAAAATATTCAGATTCAGGATATATTTTTTCAATCCCCTGGCATAAAAAATCGCAGATCGGGTCGGAAAATTCAAACCGGCAGTTTCTCAGCATTACCCGGATTTGATGAATATCAGACAGGTTGGGTATGCACCGGGTCAGTGTTTTTGAGATTCGGGGATCGATATGTTTTGTGATATTGAGGCGATGCATAAATGGCCGTATCGTTGAATCAGGTATATTGATTTTCAGATTCCCCCGTTTATCGGGAAAGGTGAGGGTGGGTTGAATTTTTTTTTGTTTCAGATAAGTGATAATCTCTTCCACATCTTTGTCATCATAGGTTTGTGATTTTAAAATCAATTCAAGCTGTTTTTGCAATTGTTCATCCGGGAAAAAGAGAAGTTCATAAACGGTTTGGGCTTCACAACTATCTGGGTCAGCGAGGATCTGGCGAAAATTTTCGACAGACGGGGTCAAGAAGGTAGAATCTATATAATCTAATATGTTATCCTCAATCACGATTTCAGATTGAAGCAGTGCCGCTATTTTATCACCCAGGTGTTGCTGTTTTGGTTTAAGGGGCATGGACCTGATCCGTAAATTTAGAGTCAATATTGACGGCTTTGGAAAAAGTCCGTCTGCTGCGTTGCGCTTCACCGGGAAAGGGCTCAACGTACGAAAAGTACGCCTCGCCCTTTCCCGGCTTGCGCGCCTTGCATACGAAGCTTTTTTCAAAGCCGTCGGTCATTTTTTTTCATGGGTCGTTACTTGCCCCATCGTGATAGAAATGAAAAAATTAGAATTTTTTGAGAGAATATCAATATTTATTTTATAGTGTGAATCAAATATATTTTCAACCGGTCTTTTGCCTTGTGCCCATGCTATGATGACTGATGGGGAGGCCTGATAAATTTCTTGACATTTTATTCTTTTTAGTGCATTTTTTCAATATTATAAGATAGTTTTAGCATTAAATCGTTTTGCTCATCTGGAGAAAAAGAATGAAATCTACCGGTGTATTCGGTTGTTTAGCCAAAGTTCTGGCCATGGCCGTATTTTTTGTTATGGCAGGGGCCGGCCCTTTGCATCTGTTTGCCGAGGCCGGTGATTATCGGTATGACGGGCAAAAAGAACAGGGCAAGCAGAATTTAAAAGTGGCTTCCGCAACCGACTCCGCTGTAAGCAATGCATTGGCAGCGATAGAAGCGGTAGAGCAGGAAAAGACCATTACAGAATCCGGAGAAGGGGATGAAAAAAAAAAAGCAGATACAATTGCTGAACCCCACGTCGAGATTATTCCTGTCCGGGCCGTGGAACCGGGCAGATTGGATCAAAAATCCGATTCCGCTGTGAGTGAAGCGTTAGCTGATATAAAAGTAATTCCGAATGACGCAACCGCCGCAAAAGAAAAAGAGGAGATGACGACGGTTGAGGGCCCCCACGTCGAGTTTGTCCCTGTCCTGGCCACTGAACCGGTCAAAGTAACCGCCCCTGAACCTGTAGTAGCGGTTGAGACAGAGAAAGTTGTTGCAATTGAAGAACCCCATGTCGAATATGTACCTGTTCAGGCCGAAGAATCCCATGTCGAGATTGCACCGATCCTGTCTGCTGCTCCGGTTGCACCGGTATCCGAAAGCAATACGGCTGTGAAACCAATAATAGCCGAACCAGAGGCTGCCGCCGCGCAGACAGTAAATACAGCGGCAAGCAAAGAAAAAGTTGAAAAACATGTTGCCGAAGCCGCAGATGATATTGGCGCGATAATAGCTGAATCGGAAGAAAAAAAGAAAATAGAAGCAGCTCCGAGCCAGGCCATAGAAGCGGCTCCGAGCCAGGCCCCGGAGCCCCGGGTCGTGTTTGGCCCCGCCCCTGTTGAGAAGACGGTTCAGGCCCCGGTTGAAGTGCTTGAGGAACAGGACGTCGCGGTATCGTTGGCAGACATAGACATTAATGCTTTGGCTGCTGAAGCAGAGGATGAAGCGCGTGGGGAAGGAGCAGCCCGTGGCCTTGAACAGTTTCCGCCCCAGGTCGAACCTCCGGACCCTGAAATGATGCGCCTGACTGCTGAAGGGATCAAATATTATTTGGGCAAGGGTGTGCCTAAGGATTACAAAAAAGCGGAAGCACTTTTTTTGCAGGCTGCCGAACATGACGGTGCTGCGGCCAAGTATACACTTGGTTATATGTATCAGACAGGACAAGGCGTGGCCAAGGATTTAAGCAAAGCCGCAAAATGGTATAAAGATGCCGGGGAGCATGATTATTCGCTTCCTCGGTATAGTTATGCATATATGCTCTATTCCGGCCAGGTGCTTGATAAAAATTATAAAGAGGCCGCCAAATGGTATGAAAAAGCGGCTGAAGCGAAAGATGCGCTGCCGGAGCATTATTTCAGCGCGGCCGTTTTGTATGATAACGGGGAAGGGGTTTTACAGGACTATGAAAAGGCCGCAAAATGGTATAAAAAAGCGGCAGAGGCTGATTATTCCCAGGCCCAATTGTGTATAGCGGATATGTATTTCAGGGGCCAGGGTGTCCCCCGGGATTATAGCAAATCGCTGAAGTGGTACACCCGGGCGGAAGCACTGGGGAATGTCCAGTCCCAGTTCAGCCTGGGCATGATGTATTTCAACGGTGGAGGAGATTTTCAAAAGGATTATAAGAAAGCCGGACAATGGTTTCAAAAAGCTGCCGACAAGAATTTTCCGCCGGCTCAATATAGTCTTGGTGTCATGTATGAGAGCGGTTATGGCTTTGTGCAGGATCAAAGCAAGGCCCTTCAATGGTATGAAAAGGCAGCTGAGGCCAAATATCCGAAGGCGATGTATCGAATCGCCATGATGTATCTGACCGGGAGTGTGGGGAAACAAAAGAATGAACAAAAGGCACTTGAATGGTTTCAAAAGGCCTTTGAATTTGGCGGCAGCGCGTCAGCCTTTGCCATTGGTGTGATTTATGAAAAAGGAGAAGGCGGGATTCCAAAGGATTACCGTAAAGCCATTGAGTGGTATAAAAAAGCGGCTGAAGCGGGTTACCCCAAGGCGCAGAACCGGCTGGGAGTTATGTATGATAACGGGCTGGGGGTGGAAAGAGATTTGACGATGGCTGCAAAATGGCATGAGCAGGCTGCGGATGTCTATTCACAGAATCGGTTTGCAGGAATGTGTTATAACGGTATCGGCGTTGAAAAGGATTTTGATAAGGCCTTCAGATGGTACGAGGCTGCCGCAAAGAACGGCAATGTTTATGCCCAGTATAATCTCGCCGTTATGTATTTTAACGGGCACGGGGTTGAACAGGATAATGTTTCCGCCTATGCCTGGATGTCTCTGGTGGCGGCCCAGGGAGAGGAGATCGCATCTAAACAGCTCCTTTTAATTGAGGAGCGCATGACTTCTGATCAGCTCACTCAGGGTGAAATACTGTTTAATCAGTTGTATATGGATGTTTTGCTGTAATGATTATTGAGTAATGACGGCTTCGTAAAAATCGAATTATACCACGTCCGGTATTTTTGCGACAAAATAACTATCTTCAAAATTTTATTCGATTGCGGAAGGGCAATGACAATTTTTGCCCGACTGTTTCTCATTTTTAATGGCTTTGATTTTCCGGATGTCTCAGGCAATAGGCAATAACAAAGATCTTTAAACAGCGAATGTTTAAAAATGACAAACAATGTCTGTCAAAAACCATCATCGCCCTTCCTCTGTTGGCAAATAATCATTATGGAAATGCAATTAAGTTCCTCGGAAGTCGAAAAACCATCATAGCCGTCATTGCGGCGCAGGCCGCAATCCAGTCTTTTTAGGGATGTTCTGGACCCCGGCCTACGCCGGGGTGACCGATCTGGGACTTTGATGTAGCGGCGACCTTCAGGTCGCCATTCAATGCCATTAACTTAACAAAGCTGTTTATAGTTCATGTAAAAAGTTTTTTTCG
>JAOZOL010000250.1 GCA_029933295.1 Desulfobacterales bacterium
TAATACCACACCCAGTCTGCTGTATACGGAGCAACCCCCTGACTTCTTTGCCGGAGAGGTGGCCGGTTACGGTTCTTCTGCCTTCAGCCTGCGCCACAGCTTTTTAAAAAATGATACCGGTTCCGGTTCTTTTGCCAGCATAATCCTGCATTTCTCGATATAATCCTGTGCCTTAATATCAAACCCAAAACCCGGATAATTTGTCACCACGCTGATAAACCGATACATTGCCGCCTTATATTTTTCTGCCTTAAAATAAAACAGCCCGATATCCATTTCCTTGGCAGCAAGATTTTTCATACAGATATCAATATGGGGAGCGGCTTTTTGACTGTATTCACTTTCCGGAAACTGCTCCTGCAGACGGCGAAACACTGAAAGCGCATTCCGGGTGGCCGTCGCATCCCGGTCAATGGTTTCAATCCGGTCAAAATGGCAGCGACCGATCTGATAAATTACGTACGGGGCTCTTTCATCCCTGGGATGAAGGCGTTCAAATTCGTTATATGCTAAAATCGCTTCCTCATACTCTTCCATCCGGTAATGGGAATCGGCAATCTTAAGCACCGCCTCTTTGGCATATTTACTGAAGGGATACCAGTCTCTGATCTTTTCATATGCCTTGATGGCTTTGGAATAACTCCCGTCATCAAAATAGTTAAACCCTTCAGCGTCAAGCTGTTCCGCTGTTTTCTCGTCTTTATGTTTTGCACACCCTGAAACAACCAACAAAAAAACAAGAAAAACGATATTAACCCGCTTCATGTATTCTCCCCGCACACCGGCATTAAGGGAACTGCCCCAACAAACCAGATGGTTGACCCAATCATCCCCGATTGCTTTTTATAGGTTTTCTATGTAATTGGCAGCTTCAAAAGCTGCAATGGCACTGTCTCCCACAGCTGTGGCAACCTGCCGCAGCGGAGTATTCCGCACATCACCGGCCGCATAGACCCCCGGAACAGAGGTTTCCATTTTTGCGTTTGCGACAATAAAACCGCTTTTATCAACTTCCAGCGCATCCTTTATAAAACCCGTATTGGGCGAAATCCCGACCCAGATAAAACAACCGTCCACTGAAAGATCGGAAGCCTCGTCTGTTTTTACGTTTTTAATGGAAATGCTTTCCACACCGAAAATTGATCCGTTTACGGACGTCGGCACCGAATCCCAAACGATTTCGATTTTGTCGTTTGCAAAAGCCCGTTCCTGAAGAATCCGGGTAGCCCTTAATTCGTTGCGCCGATGAATCAAGTATACTTTCTTGACAAACCGGGTCAGATATATACTTTCCTGTACCGCTGTATCACCCCCACCGACGGCTGCCACCACTTTATCTCTGTAAAATGGCGCATCACAGGTTGCACAGGCGGAAACGCCTTTTCCAAAAAAATCTTCTTCACCCGGTATACCGAGCTTTCTAGGGGAGGCACCAGTGGCAATAATTACAGTTTTGGTGGATATGGTACGGTCATTTAAGGTCAGCTTCTTCATATCTTCAGAAAAATCAAGGGACAACACTTCGTTTGTCTCGATTTCAACGCCGAATCTCCTGACCTGTTCCGTCATTTTCATAACCAGATCAGCCCCGCTGATTCCTTCCGGGAATCCGGGAAAATTTTCAATCCAGTCCGTAACCAGTATCTGACCACCGGGGGCGACCTTTTCAAGCACCAGAACATTTAACCGCGCCCGCGCCGCATAAATAGCCGCTGTCAGACCAGCGGGACCGCTTCCAATAATTACCAGATCATAATCTGCAGCTTTCATCACTACTCCTACAGGCTTTTATTAAGAGTTTCTTCAATTTTTGGTTTTCCGACCATGCCCACAATCTGCTCCAATTGTTCACCGCCTTTAAACAAAATCAAAGTGGGAATCGCTCTGATCCCAAGATTGCCCGGCGTTACCGGATTATTATCCACATTAAATTTAACGAATTTTATTTTATCCTTGTAGTCTTTACTGATCTCTTCAATTACAGGGCCAATCGCCTTGCAGGGCCCGCACCACGGCGCCCAGAAATCAACCAGAACCGGAATTTCCGACTGCAATACTTCGCTGTCGAATGAACTGTCACTGACCTCTAAAATACCTTCAGACATAGTACCATCCTTTCATTTCATCTAATTTATACGAACTGTAAAAGTTGTTTGTAATATAATGATCAGTGATTTAATTGTCAAGAAATGAGGTGGAGGAATACAGGGTAACCGCATTTGGATTTATGGAATTGTAAAAATCGAATTTGTTCGTTTCGTGAGCCTTTGGCGGAATAAAGGGATAGATGCAACAATTTTTTTTAAATTGTTGCCGGCAATTGAATAAAAAAGATTGACTCTTATTCTATAACTCATTAGGTTTGCTAAATTAAATTTGAGCGAACCCTTGAAACCGACACGAAATAAGGAAGTGAGATGATAGAGATTGATTTTGATAAAATGGGCGGTCTCGCACCCGCCATTGTTCAGGATAATGAAACCGGCGAGGTGTTGATGCTTGCCTTTATGAACAAGGAGGCATGGGAGGCGACCCTTAAGACCGGCAAGGCGACATATTACAGCCGATCAAGAAACCAGTTATGGATTAAGGGAGAAACTTCCGGAAACGTCCAGCTTGTCAAGGAAATCCGTGTGGATTGTGACAATGACACGGTTTTATTAAAGGTGGAACAAATCGGCGGCGCAGCATGCCATAAAGGCTATAAAAGCTGTTTTTTTCAAAAACTTGAAAACAACACATTAACCATCATCGGAAAACCAATTTTTGATCCCAAAGAGGTATATAAAAAATGAATGTCCCATTAAAACTCGGCATCCCCAAAGGGAGCCTTCAAAATTCAACCGTTGAATTGTTTCGGCGGTCAGGGTGGAAAATCAATGTCAACGGCAGAAGCTATTTCCCTGATATCAATGATGATACGATTACATGCGCCCTATGCCGAGCCCAGGAAATGTCCATAAATGTTGAAGCCGGGACCCTTGACGCCGGCCTGACAGGTCTGGACTGGATCGCGGAAAATGACTCGGATATACATGTGGTATCCGACCTTGTTTACTCAAAGGTCAGCACCCGCCCTGCCCGCTGGGTGGTTGCCGTGGCATATGATTCACCGGCCAAAACCATTGCAGATCTTGAAGGCAAAACCATATCCACTGAACTGATGAAATATACCCAGCGATATTTTAACAAAAAAGGAATCAACGTTAAAGTAAAATTTTCCTGGGGCGCCACTGAGGCAAAAGTGGTTTCAGGCCTGGCAGATGCCATTGTTGAAATAACAGAGACCGAAAGCACCATTAAAGCCCATGGTCTCCGGATTATCCATGAAATGATGCAAACCAATACCCAGTTGATCGCCAACCATGATGCCTGGAAAAATCCTGAGAAAAGAGAAAAAATAGAACAGATTGCGCTGCTGTTAAAAGGCGCTCTGCTGGCCGAGAATATGGTTGGATTGAAAATGAATGTCCCGGATTCCTGTCTGGAACAAATTGTATCTCTGCTCCCCAGTTTAAATGCGCCGACCGTGGCGTCTTTGTATCAGTCGGACTGGTTTTCCGTGGAAACGGTTGTCAACGCAGGTACGGTCAGAGACCTGATTCCTGAACTGATGAAACACGGCGCTGAAGGAATTGTTGAATATCCTTTGAATAAAGTTGTTTAGGCAACTTATTAAATGATTATCAAATCAGCCACATTTATCAAAAGCGCCGTCAAACCATCGCACTATCCGCCTGAAGGGCTGCCTGAAATTGCCTTTGCGGGCCGGTCCAATGTGGGAAAATCCACCCTGATCAATACCCTTGTCAACCGCAAACATCTGGTAAAAACCAGTTCCACCCCCGGCCGGACCCAGCTGTTAAATTTTTTTGATATCAATGAACGGCTGGTGTTTGTGGATCTGCCGGGGTATGGTTATGCCAAAGTGCCCGGCCGGGTAAAAAAAGAATGGGGCAGAATGATTGAAACGTATCTTTCCACGCGATCTACTTTAAAAGGCGTGGTACTGATCTTAGATATCCGGCGCAAACCAAGGGAAGAAGAAAATAATTTTATTGCATGGTTTCATCAGCAGGGAATTCCGGCAGTGCTGATCCTGACAAAGGCGGACAAATTATCAAAAACCAAACAAAAAAAGCAGATTACAGCCATCCAAAACGAATTGTCTGTTGATTCTGAAGAATTAATCTGTTTTTCAGCCAAAACGCGCCAGGGACTGAATGATGTGTGGCGGGCTATTAAGTATTGCATTAGTCCATGACGGCTTTGTAAAAAGCTTCCAA
>JAOZOL010000705.1 GCA_029933295.1 Desulfobacterales bacterium
GTTCCGACCTCAGCGAGGTCGGCTACAGAATACAGGATAATCCGTTGCAAAAATCCATGGAATAGACGCTGACCCTCCATTTACCAATCCCGAAAATTTACATGCACCCCCACCCTTTTTGAAGAATTGCTTTTAATTTCTACAACTGGTATAATATGTAATATGTAATAGTTATCATTTGATAGTTATTAACTAAATGTTCTTTGATATGGGGGCGCCCCGGGTTCGACTGGAGTCGAGGCCGTGCCGTTGCGTGTCGCGGAAGTCTGATGGCCGCGTTATCAATCAGACAAAACAACAAATGCGAACAACAACTTCGCACTCGCTGCTTAATTTAGAGCAACGCGTCTCTCATCATTGCTGCCTGTCAATGATGAAGAGGCGACGACTTACAGGCTTAGCTTTACTGTTCTGTCTATCGGCAGTGAAGTGAAATAACAGGTAAACTCGTCTTGCGGTGGCCTGTCGGCAGGCAGCCAATGGATTAAACACCAATATACCGACTATGCATGTAGACACGGCATGGATAGATGTTCAGGACGCGGGTTCGATTCCCGCCGCCTCCACCATTTTTTCGTTTTTCTCAGACGAAAAAATACTGCCTCGGCACAGTGCTGTAATCAGTACAAAGCCGAGTGTTCAATTACATTAACTGCGCCCTCTAAGTAGGAACAACTTTCAACCGGCATACGCCGGTCGCCCCGACACTGTAGCCCGGGGTCAATGACTTATGCGGGTTTAAAGTTTAACTCCGCATGCGCGGGGCGCTTCGCGAGTTTAAAGTTTAAAGGGAAGAAATTTTTAACAAGGAAAGAATTTTGTCAATATTTTTTTGCGTTGCTCCCTGCTGTGAGCGTATATAATTTTGTCCGTTTGCAACCATTTCGACGGTTTTTTCCGGGTCGTTCCAAAGGTCAATTACCGTGTTTGTAAGATCATTTTCATCCGTTACGATTTTTGATCCGCCGTGCGACGCGAGAACATCTGCGATACCTCTGAAATTCCCTGTATATTTGCCGTAAATCACGGGGAGACCGAGTCCGACCGGTTCAATCATATTTTGTCCTCCGCCGGGTTTTAATAAACTTTTACCGA
>JAOZOL010000706.1 GCA_029933295.1 Desulfobacterales bacterium
GTTGTGGGTGCGCGGCCGAATTTTATGAAAATAGCGCCAATCGTCGAGGCGATGAATACAGAGCCGGATAAGATCCATCATATTCTGGTCCATACCGGGCAGCACTATGATAGTCATATGAGCCAGGCTTTTTTTGATGATCTTGGGATATCTGAACCGGACGTGAATCTGGGGGTGGGGTCCGGTTCCCATGCCGAACAGACAGCCCGGATAATGATAGCGTTTGAAAAAATTTGCTTAACGGAAAAACCGGACCTTGTTATTGTGGTTGGTGATGTGAATTCAACCATGGCTTGCACGATTACGGCAAAAAAACTGGGAATTGAAGTGGCGCATGTTGAAGCCGGATTGCGTTCAAGAGATATGAGCATGCCGGAAGAAATTAACCGGCTCTGCACGGATGTGTTATGCGATTATTTGTTTACAACCGATCATTTTGCCATTGAAAATCTTAAAAACGAAGGCGTTGCCGATAATCGTATTTTTTTTGTGGGTAATGTGATGATTGATACGCTGTATCGGTTTAAGGAAAAGGCGAAAAGATTGAACATGCCCTCAAAATTTGGATTGCAGCCACGGCAATATGCCACTATTACTCTTCACCGGCCATCAAATGTGGATGACCCAAAGATATTAAATGGAATTCTGGATGCTTTTTCTCAGATTGCCCGTGAAATTCCGCTTGTTTTTCCGCTGCATCCAAGGACAAAGAAAAATGCGGAAAGCTTTGGCTTGTCGCATTATTTTTCAGACAATTTTGAGAAAGGTCGTATCCGTGTGATGGAACCCATGGGATATCTGGAGTTTTTAAGTTTGAACATGCACGCAAAAATGGTGCTGACAGACAGCGGCGGACTTCAGGAGGAAACAACGATTCTCGGGGTTCCCTGTATAACCATCCGGCCCAATACGGAACGGCCCATCACCTGTGAGGTCGGCACCAATCACATGGTTGGAAACGATCCTGAAAAAATATTTGAAATAGCGGCAAAGATTATGAGCGGCAATCGTGTGAAGGGCGGTATCCCTGAAAAATGGGATGGAAAGGCGGCGAAGCGGATCGTGGAGCAGATTCTGGAGATCAAAAAAATTAAG
>JAOZOL010000251.1 GCA_029933295.1 Desulfobacterales bacterium
AGTGGTAAAGGCGGGGTTGGAAAAACAACATTTTCGGCCCTTTTAATCCGTTCATTTAATGAAGAGAAAAAACATGTACTGGCCATCGACGCGGACCCGGATGCCAACCTTGCCGGGGCCGTCGGTATCCCCGGGGCGGAGAATATTGTTCCGATTTCCGAAATGAAAAATCTGGTTTATGAACGCACTGAAGCAAAACCCGGAACCATCGGCGGTTTTTTTAAATTAAATCCTAAAGTCGACGATCTGCCGGATTCATTGTCCGCCAGGTTTGAAAACATAAAACTCATGCGTTTAGGCGGAGTAAAAAAAGGCGGGGGTGGCTGCATATGCCCCGAGAGCACACTTTTAAAAGCACTGGTGACACATATTGTACTTGCAAGAGATGAAGTCGTGATCATGGATATGGAAGCCGGTATCGAGCACTTGGGAAGAGGTACCGCCCAGGCGGTTGACAAGCTTCTGGTGGTTGTGGAGCCGGGCCGCCGAAGCATTGATACAGCCACACACATCAATAAACTGGCATCTGAAATCGGTTTAACGGCCATTTCGCTGGTCGGAAATAAAATAAGGGGGAAAAAGGACGAAGACTTTTTAAAACAACATCTTCCCGGATTTTCATTTCTGGGCTTCATCCCTTATGATAATGCGCTGATTGAAGCGGATTTAAACGGCATATCGCCGTATGACGTGGAATCTGAGGCGAAAACAAAAGTCAATGATATGAAACAAAAGATTTAATGGCAGCATACACACCTAAAAAATATCGGCGCCGACCCTATTTGCAAAAGAAAAAAATGCCGCAAAAACGTTTGAAACCAGGTTCGGATGCAAAATTAAAAAGTATTTTTGCAACCATCGGCATTCCTGAAAAAAAACCATTTAAGCCGGATAAATTTCAGACAGATTCGGTTGAGGCTATCCGCATAGGGGACTGTCTGGTTACGGCACCCACCGGGGCGGGCAAGACATGGATCGCCGAGCAGGCGATCCGGAACACGCTTAATAAAGGGGGAAAAGCATGGTACGCAACCCCGCTTAAAGCATTGACCAATTCCAAATACAGTGAATTTTCTCAGATTTTCGGACAGCAAAATGCCGGCATCCTGACCGGTGACCGCAAGGAAAACACGGATGCGTCCATTATCATCGGAACCACGGAGATATTGCGAAATCAGCTCTATGACGCCATGCACCGGGGCCGGGATCTTGACACGGATTTAGTGATTTTAGATGAAGCGCATTTTCTGGGTGATCCGGAACGTGGCGTCGTATGGGAAGAAATCATGATATATCTTCCTTCCCGTATTCCGCTGCTGCTTTTATCGGCCACCATCGGAAATGCGCATCAAATTGCCGGCTGGCTGGAATCCATTCGCAAAAATAAATGTATTGTCATTGAGGAAAACAGGCGTCCTGTCCGGCTGTTTCCTTTGTTTTTGCATCCGTCAGGCACGTTTTTCCCTTTGCTTGCCGGACCTTCATCGCAGGGTTCGAAGCAGAGGCTGTATAAAAAAGTGTATAAATTTGTCAATTCCCGGCATTCGCCACGCATGAAGTACGACCGCCGCTTGCCGCCCATGGGGGAGATACTCGGTGCGCTAAAAAAGTACCAGCTTCTGCCGTCAATCATTTTTTTAAAATCCCGTGCGGATTGTGATAATGCCCTTTTGCTTTGCGCAATGGAAGCATGTGCCGAAAATCCTGAGCGCAAGGCGCTGCGGCATCGTCGTATCAATGAGTTGATATCGGCCTCTGCCCATATATCCCGGCATAAACAGATGTATTATCTGAAAGAATTTGCTATAGGAGCCCATCACAGCGGGCAGTTGCCGGCGTGGAAGCTGATGATTGAGACCTTGATGACCGAAGGGCTGTTAGATGCCGTATTTGCGACATCAACGGTTGCGGCTGGAGTGAATTTTCCGGCCCGAACGATTCTTTTTTTAAATTCCGACCGGTTTAACGGTCGCGAGTTTCTTTCGTTGACGTCCACCGAGTTTCATCAGATGACCGGTCGGGCAGGGAGAAGGGGGATGGATAATATCGGGTTTGCGGTTGTTATTCCAGGTAAGTTCATGGATATCCGGCTGGTTGAAAAGCTGTTTAATTCGCCCCCGTCTGATGTATACAGTCAGATCAAAATTAATTTTTCAATGGTGCTCAATCTTCTTTTGTCGCATACACCCGAACAGGTAAAAAAACTTCTTGATAGATCTTTTGCTGCGTATTTGATGACGGCCGGCGGTCGGAAAAAGGAACATTATATGCCAACCGGTGCCACTGCAAAACAGCTTTGGGAGAGTTTTTTGTCCCATCTTGACTTTTTAAAAGAGAAAAAATATGTTACAAATGATAACAGGTTAGCGCCGGATGGGGAGTGGACTTCCCAGCTTCGGATTGATCATCCGCTCATGGTTGCACAAGGAATTAGAAAAGACCTGTTTCCAATATCAAATCCGTCCATGTTTGCTGCCATGATGGCCGCTTTTGTAAATGAGCGGGAAACCGATGATGAGTCCATCGAAGCCTCTATGGCTCCCAAAATTTTGTTCAAGACGTTTGAAAAAATTAACAATGGATTGAAACCCTTTGCCTCTGAAATGGAATCAAATGGATTCCAAACGCCCAGACTGTTTTTGTTACCGGCCGTGACATTGTTTTTGTGGGCGAGGGGCTTGGCCTGGGAAAAGGTGCTGGCAATTTCTAAAATGGCCGAAGGCGATCTTGCCATGTTGATTTTACGAACAGCGGATAATCTTCGGCATATTCGAAATATCGGTTCCGTATTTCCGGATGCTGCCAGAACATCCGGAAAGGCAATAGATTTGATACTCAGGGAACCGGTTGTATCAACCTGTGAAGTCTAAACAAATGATATGCATCTACTGAACTGGGCCTCCATATCCTTGAGTATTGCGCTGTCCATCACTACGGCAGGGCATGCACTGCTTAACCAGAGAACCCCTTCTTCCGCACTGGGATGGGTGGCGGTCTGTTTAATGTTTCCGTTTGTCGGGCCTGTTTTTTATTTTTTGTTTGGCATCAACCGGGTCCAGACACGGGCAAAAAAACTTGAAGATAAACGCCCCCCGCCGCGTATCAACCTTCAGGACTATGAGAATGCTTCCCATATTGTTTCAGTCTCACCTTCGGATTTGGACCTCCCGCGACCATTTCTTCAGGTCGCCAGAATATCGGATGTGGTGACCAATCTGCCGCTGGTCTCCGGAAACCGTGTCGATATTCTTCATAACGGCGAAGAAGCATATCCGGCAATGCTTGAAACCATCGATTCAGCCCAAAAAAGCGTGTATCTGACAACCTATATTTTTGATACAAGCAAAACCGGGAAACGTTTTATTCATGCTCTGGCCAAGGCGGCTGGCCGGGGCGTTGACGTCCGTGTCATCATCGACGGATTTGGTGAACTCTATTCATTGACCCGGGCGGGTACAAAACTTAAAAATCAGGGCGTGAAAATTACCCGTTTCCTGCCGCCGCGTCTGATTCCGCCTTCTGTTCATATTAATCTTCGGAACCACCGGAAAATATTGATTGCCGATGGCCAGACCGGCTATGCCGGCGGGATGAATATCGGAGACCAGCATCTTGCCAAAGATAAGAAAAAAAAATCTTCCCGAATGGTTGATGTCCATTTTCGGTTTACCGGTCCGGTGGTCATGCAGCTTGAGCAGACATTTTTAGAAGACTGGGCGTTTTGCACCGGTGAACAAACCGAACCCACGCCATCCCTTCCGGTTCAAAAGGGGAACGCTTTCTGCCGGGCAATTATCGATGGTCCCAACGAAGACATAAACAAACTTTCGACAATTCTTATCGGTGCCATATCTTCCGCCCATGAACGCATTTTGATTATGACACCGTATTTCCTTCCGTCCCTTGAAATGATATCTGCATTAAAAACAGCGGTGCTTCGCGGCATTGACGTTACCATTGTGCTGCCTTTCAAAAATAATCTACCGTTTGTCAAGTGGGCATCCAGCAAAATGCTCAGGGAACTGATCTACTGGGGCGTAAAAGTTTTTTACCAGCCCCCGCCGTTTGTTCACACAAAGCTGTTTGTGATGGATCATCATTACGTCCAGATCGGGTCCGCCAATCTTGATCCCAGGAGTCTTCGATTAAATTTTGAACTGACCGTGGAGATTTTTGACCGGGAAGTGGCAAAAAAGCTTTCAACGCATATTGATGAAAAAATCAAAAAATCAACACAAATAACACTGGAAGCCATTGAAAACCGGTCATTTGTTGTCAAGGTCAG
>JAOZOL010000252.1 GCA_029933295.1 Desulfobacterales bacterium
TTAAAAATAACCACGCAAGAACTGATTGATGCTAATTCCGAGCTTTACAAGCGTATATGAAAATCTATAATCTTTCCAGCAGTCTTTCATGGATATTATCAAACCCACCGTTGGACATGATCAAAACAACATCCTTGTTTTTCACCGTACCTGCCAAAAAATCAATAATGGCATCCGTATCAGAAAAATAATAGGCATCCTTACATCTTGCGATTAAATCTGCCACCAACTGCTCGGAAGAAAAGCGTTGGTCTTGGGGAATCTTTTTAAGCAGCGGTGGTTTTCGAATACAGACCAGGTCCGCAAGATCAAATACAGCAGAATAATCTTTCTGAAAAATATTCCGCATGCTTGTATTTGTCCGGGGCTCAAATACCGCAATCAGGCGGCCGCCGGGATAAAATGGTTTTACTGCCTTGATGGTTTCACGAACCGCTGTGGGATGATGGGCAAAATCATCAATAACAGTCACGCCGTTTATAATTCCCCGGATTTCCTGACGCCGTTTTACACCGGCATAAGTTTCAAGAGCTCTTTCGATCACATGGACTGAGACCCCCAGCTTATCCGCTGCCGCAACTGCTGCTGCAACATTAAGTCGGTTATGTTCTCCCACAAGTTTTGTCTTAAACCGTCCGTAAGACGCGCCATTGCAGAAAATATCAAAACAATTCCACGGCGGTTTTACCGAAACGTTATCAATCTGCCACTGTGATGCAGATTTCATTCCATAACGATTGACAGCCACCTTCTTGCCGGCAACCAGTTCGTCAATAATTTCATCATCATCATGGGCGATCAGGACGCTATCTTCAGATAGTTGGCCCACAAACCCGCCAAATACCCGTTTCACATGCGCCAAATCTTTAAAAATATCCGCATGATCAAATTCCACACTGGTCAATATGGCGACATGGGGATTAAAATGGACAAATTTAGATCTCTTGTCAAAAAAAGCCGTGTCATATTCATCCCCCTCAAGCACGACATAACCGCCCTGCCCCAGCCGGTAATTACCGCCAAAATTTTGCAAAATTCCGCCGATCATAAACGACGGATCAAGACCGGCCTTCTGGAGAATCCATGCGACAATAGATGCGGTGGTAGTTTTGCCGTGGGTTCCGGTCACCAGAATTATTTTTTTATCAGCCACCACAAACCGGTTTAATGCCTGGGGCATGGAACAATAATGCAGACCCGCCTCAACCATCTTTACTGCTTCAGGATTCTCTTTTCGGACGGCATTTCCGACCACCACAAGATCCGGGCCGTAAGCCAGATTTCGGGCGTCAAAGCCTTCAAAAATTGACACTCCTTTGCTTTCTAAAAATGTACTCATGGGCGGATAAACATTGGCGTCCGAACCGGTTACAGCATATCCCAAATCTTTGAGCATACACGCAAGCGCCCCCATGCCGGTTCCGCAGACAGCGATTAAATGGACAGTTCTGACATCTTCCGGTATTTGATTAGCGGTTAGCATATTTCACTTCTTTTACCCTTATTTAATTTTTGAATTTTGAATTTAGATTTTTGAACGGATGGTTTTTTTATTTCGATAATTTCGCAGTCTTAATTGACGAAACCATAATAGCAAGCAATTCGTTGCTTTCTTTCATCAAAGCATTAACCTCTGGGATATTTATTGTTTTCATTTCTTTAATCAGTTCTAACCAAAACAGCGTCTCATCGGCTTCTTCAACAACAATACCCAATTTTGAAATAAACTCGGCTTTAGATCTTCCACGGCAGGCGGCCCTATAATTAGCAGCCACCGATGTACCTGATCGAAACAATTGATTCCCAATCAATCTTCCTTCTCGGTTGCTAGGCATAACTCTACAAACCTTAATAATATTTTTAGCAAAAGCCTTTGTGCGTTCTTTCATCATTTTCTCGTTCAAAATACACTCCAAACCTAACTTCAATCTCCAATCAAAAATCAGCAATCAAAAATCAGCAATCAAAAATTCTTCAATCTTCAATCTAAAATCTTCAATCTAAAATCTTCAATCTAAAATCCCCCCATCACCGCCTCGGCCGCAACAATTGTTTCATCAATATCCTTATCAGTATGCGCGGCAGACACAAACAGGGCTTCAAATTGGGACGGCGCCAGATATATGCCCTGTCCCAGCATTTCCCGGTAATATTGTGAAAATTTTTCCAGGTCTGACGTTTTTGCATCATCAAAACTTGCCACCGGCTGATCGGTTAAAAAAAGCCCGATCATGGAGCCCACACGATTTATAACAGCTTTTGTCCCGGTTCTTTCGGCAGCCTGTTTGAGACCTTCAGCCAGACGGGATGCTGTTTTTTCAAGTGCCTCATAGAATCCCGATTTTTTAATTTCTTTAAGTGTCGCGATCCCGGCAGCCATGGCAATGGGGTTTCCGGACAGGGTCCCGGCCTGATAAACAGGACCTTCAGGGGCGATTTGTGCCATGATCTCTTTGCGGCCCCCGTATGCTCCGACCGGCAGCCCGCCACCGACAATTTTACCGAAACAGGACAGGTCCGGCGAAATATCATATAATTGCTGGGCGCCGCCATAAGCAACCCGGAAGCCTGACATGACTTCATCAAAAATAAGAAGACAATCATGCCTTTGGGTCTGCTTTCTTAATGTTTCAAGAAAGCCCCCCATGGCCGGCACAAGTCCCATGTTCCCGGCCACAGGTTCAACAATAACGCAGGCAATTTCATCTCCTGATTTATCCATGACCGATATAAATGTTTCAATATCGTTATACGGCAAAGACATCGTATGTTGAATAACAGAATCCGGAACCCCCGGACTCCCGGCAATGTCAAGGGTGGCAACCCCCGACCCGGCAGCGACCAAAAATGAATCCGCATGACCGTGATAACATCCGTCAAATTTAATGATTTTATCCCTGCCGGTAAATCCCCGGGCAACCCGGATGGCACTCATGGTCGCCTCTGTCCCTGAATTGACCATACGAACCATTTCAACAGCCGGGACCGCTTTAACAATCATTTCCGCAAGTTCCACTTCCAAATCCACCGGCGCGCCGAAACTGGTGCCGCGTTTCAAGACATCCTCAACCGCATTGATCACCGCCGGATGAGAATGCCCCAGAATCATAGGCCCCCAGGAACCCACATAATCAATATATTCATTGCCGTCAGCGTCTATGAGCTTTGAACCGATCGCCCTGTCAATAAACACAGGGTCTGTTCCCACGGATCGGCACGCCCGAACCGGACTATTCACGCCCCCGGGAATCATCATCTTTGCCTGTTCAAACAATTTACGCGATTTATCATATGTTTTCATGAAAGCCCTTTCTCTTTTTTAAGCCATCAAAACCGGTTGACACAATACCCTATAAAGCGTTAGTCACATTAACAGAGGGCGATGACAGGGTCAAGCAGGTGTTTTTTATTTGTAAAAAAATTTAATCGATACGGCGGCAATGGCAAACAGACAAAAACAGATGGAACAATTTTCAAAGTTCACCAAATACATGCTGGGACGGCGACCGGATGAATTTGCCCTGGTCCCGGATAAGGACGGATATGTTAAAATAAAGGAATATTTAAAGGCCGTAACAGAAACGGATGGCTTTGGCCATATTCGAAGAAGCCATATCAATGAAATGCTGCTTGTGATCAATCCGGCGCCGGTTGAATTGAATGCGAACCTGATACGGGCTGTGGATCGCAGCAGGCTGCCGGAATATATTACATGTAACGATCTTCCAAAGCTTCTTTATGTTTGCATTAACGAAAAATCATATTCCGAGGTATCATCAAATGGAATACGCCCCACTTTCTTTGAAAAAATTATTTGTTCCGGCAGCCCGTCCCTTGCAGAAAAAATCGGTAAAAGAAGAGACAGTCATCCGGTTCTTTTGACTGTTCACATAAAAAAAACCAAAGAACATGGCATAATATTTTTTCACTCAGGGGAATTGCTGTTTTTAACAGACTATATTCCGGCTGATTGTTTCACGGGTCCGCCTTTGCCCAGAGAAATATCACCCAAAAAGCTTCCTGATCCGGTTGAAACATATAAAAAACAGACCCAGGCCGGGACCTTTCATCTGTCTATGTTAAAAAAACCAGAAAACAAAAAATCTGATAAATCCCATAAAAACAAAAGAAAGGCAGGAGACTTAAGCTGGAAAAACAACAAAAAAAAATTCAGAAGAGAAAAAAAAAGATTTGGCGATAATTTTTAGGCTTACTGTAACTGAAAAATTTTATCTGGTTATCCGGTTCACTCAAGTTATCAACTTTTTCTGGATTCCGGGTCGC
>JAOZOL010000253.1 GCA_029933295.1 Desulfobacterales bacterium
AATCTGTTCTATCCTGCTTATGTTCATAATGCCAGATACTTACGTGTAGATGGAATTCCCACCTGGTCTTTTTATCAAGGCATGGGAGGAAATATATTTCCAGGGGGTATTTCAAGCCCCTTTGGCCTGATATTAAATATAATCGGACCCGACAAACTGGCTTACGGGATTGTCTATGTTGAATTGCTGAAAATGCTATTAACGGGTCTGTTTTTTTATATGTTTTTACGGCTTTTAAATTTTTCAAAATACACATGCATCGCGGGAGGGATACTGGCTTCTTTTCTCGGTTACCTGGTTTTAGGCTCCAGCGGCTGGTACGGACACTCCACCAATGTGGTCTATTTTGTCCTGCTGCTCTATTCTTTTGAACTTTTCTATACGAAAAACAATCCGATTATGTTTCCGGTCGCGGTGTTCTTTGTGTCAGGCGACCCTTTCAGGCTGTATCTGCAAGGGGTGTTTTTGCTTACCTATTCGTTATTAAGACTGCTGTCCGATCAAAAATTTTCGTTTAAGGAATCTGTCATCTTCCTGCTGAAACTGGCCGGATTAGGCCTTATCGGGGTGGGAATGGGGGTGATATTTTCATTTGGGGCGCTCCTTGGCATGATAAACAGTCCACGGGTTTCCGGGAATGTCAAGGCCGTGGGCAGCCTGGTATCGGTTCCGGTCTTCGGACTTTCCGACCGGCTCCAGTGGGTTACGGAAATAATGCGGCTGTTCTCCAATGATCTCATGGGCACCGGAAGCAAGTTTGCCGGGTGGAAAAATTATCTCGGCGCCCCTGTATTTTACGCAGGCTTATTGCCCCTCCTCCTGGCTCCCCAGGTATTTTTTTTAAAAAACAGACGAAAAAGGCTCTTGTTTGCCGGGTTTCTGTTTATATGGATCATTCCGGTTGTATTTCCGTTTTTCAGGTACGCGCTGTATGTATTTATGGGAGACTATTACAAGCATGGACTCTCCCTGTTTATTCCGGTCATTTTGCTGCTGTGTGGATTATACGGCCTGGAAAATATAGAAAAAAAAACCACCCTCAATTATATTATTCTCCTCATAACCCTGCTGGTCCTGATAGCCGTCCTTTTCTTCCCTTTTTTTGAAGGCACCCCCTATGCTGAAATAAATATGATAAACAACAGCCTCAGGATAGTGATCGGGTGTTTTCTTCTCCTTTATACCGGAATTATCTGTTTTTTACAATTCGAGTCGCTGAAACCATATGTCAAGGGATTGCTGCTGCTCCTGATGTGCGTTGAGGCAGGATATTTTTCATCCATTACCGTCAACCATCGAAAAACAGTAACCCTGCAACAATTTGAAAGCAAGGTAGGATATAATGATGACACAGTTGATGCTATCAATTACTTAAAATCAATCGATAGCGGTTTTTACCGGGTCAATAAGGATTATTCATCAACCCTTGCTGAGGTTAACAGCATCAATGATGCCAAGATTCAGGGTTACTTTGGGACACCCTCTTATTCTTCATTTAACAAACAGGCGTATATCGATTTTTTAGAACACGCCGGGATTATTGAAAAAGGCAGGGAAGATAAAACAAGGTGGGCGTTGGGACTGCTTCAACGGCCGTTTCTCCAGGCCATTTCCAGCGTAAAATATAATCTGCTCAAAAATAAAGATTTGGCCGCAAAAGGGTTATTTTTTAAGACAGTTTATGCACCGATTAAGCGATTTAACGATATAACCGTGTTTAAAAATAATTTTTCCCTGCCCCTTGGGTTTACCTATGATAAATCCATCAATACAAAGGACTACCTGTCACTCACCCAAACACGGAAAGACATGGCCATGTTTGATGCGGTTGTGACGGATCTGGATCTGCCGGGCATTCAGCGGATGGATGCGGATGAAATGCGCGGTTTGATCAAAAAGCTTACCCTTAGAAATTTTATTGAAATGGTTGCACAAAAAAAAACAGATGCTATGAAAATGACATATTTCAGCCAGAAAGATATTAAAGGGGAGATCACCCTTGAAAAACGAAAACTGTTATTCTTTTCCATCCCGTTTGATAACGGCTGGAAGGCCTTTGATAACGGAAATGCGGTTCAAATGATAAAAGCAAACATCGGTTTTATGGGCATCATGCTTGATAAGGGCAGACACGAGATCGAGCTGAAGTACAGGATTCAGTATATCAGGGTGCGTCTTGGTGTTTCAATAATCGCGCTGTTGATATATTTAGCCATGGTGTTTTGGAAAATAAATAAAAACAAAGAATTGATGGTTCACAAAGACAATGTTTGACCAGATTAAGAACGAATTAAGGGATGGAAAAACCCTGATATTCTATGGGGGGATAAGGGTCGGCGGATACGGATTAACCTTTCTGATACCGATTATTCTGGCAATGAAATTATCACCGGAAATATTCGGCATCTATTCCTTGGGCATGATGATCATCTATTTTTTCAACTCAACCTTTATTCTTTCTTCCAACACGCCATTTATTATTTTCGGGATTGACGAAATACAAAAAACCCAAAAAATCAGTAAAACGATGACATCAAGGCTTATCCTCATCGTCATATCCACAATAATTTTTCTGGTCATTACATTATTACTTGGAAAGCAGATTATTGATTTTACAAAGCTGACAAAAATCCAGTTTTATTTTCTGGTATTTGTTTTTGCCGGCAAAATGCTGGAGAGTTTTTTTGGTACTCTGTTTTTCGCATTTAATCAGCGCATCCTGGCCTCGATGTTTCAGCTTTCCACCGCAGGTTTTTCTGTATTGTATATCATTATATTATATTTATTTTTTGAAATGACACTGGAAAATGTGTTCCTCATGTTTTTAATCGCCCCCATGGTCTCTTTTTGCTTATTTGCATCAAAAATAGAAATTAAAAAAATCTTTCCCCTGTCCTATGATAAACACGCGTTTAAAAAAATGACCGATTATACCAAATGGACGATACTGGGCGGATCAGCCATGTATCTGCTCAACTGGGGGGACAACATTATTTTAAGACGATTTTCAACAATGGAAGAGATCGGTATTTACAATCTCGGATATCAGTTTTTTAAAGGAACAATCATGATCATGGCGATTATCAAAGTGTATTTTCTGCCGTTTATTTCACAGAACATTGATAATAAGGAAAAAATAACCGGCTATCTATTATCAAAAAGAATCAAGCTGCTATTTCTGGGAATAATCCTTTTGGGGGGGCTATATCTTATTATGCCGTATTTTGTGGAAATACTTTATAAGAGTCGGTATGAAGATTCTGTTCTTGTATTTAAGATACTGGTCATCGGCGCGCTGTTTGCATTTTACAGTATATTTTATGACCCGATTTTTGACAGTCTGGAGAGGTATAAAGTAACACAGAGCGTTATTGCAGTTTGTGTTGTATTTAATCTGGGACTGGATTATATCCTCGTGAACCGCATTGGGTTTATGGGGGCTGCCATCGCCACATCAATAACATATTTTTTAATGGCAATAATAAAAGAGGTTTATTTCAGAAAATATTGCCGGTCCATTGTTACATAACTTTCAACCAACTCAGCCTCAATCTTTTAATTTTATTGAGAAAATTAATTTCAGCAATAGCGGTTTAACGTGCCATACAAAGCGTTTTACGGAGACATCATGTTTAACAACAAAAAAGTGATCGTGATCATGCCCGCTTATAATGCGGCGACAACATTGCAGCGCACCTATGACGAAGTGACGGCACAGAAGATTGTCGATCTGGTAATCGTTGTTGATGATGCAAGCAGTGATGAAACAACCAATGTTGCGGCAACGCTGCCTGATACTATGGTGTATACCCATGAAAAAAACAAAGGCTATGGAGCCAATCAAAAAACGTGTTACCGGCTGGCCCTTGAGCAGGGAGGTGACATTATTATCATGGTGCACCCGGATTACCAGTACACCCCGAAATTGATACCAGCCATGGCTTCAATGATCGGAAATGATCTTTATTCATGCGTTTTGGGCTCACGTATTCTTGGAGGCAATGCATTAAAGGGCGGTATGCCGATCTGGAAGTATATTGCCAACAGATTTCTGACGCTGGTGGAAAACATGCTCACAGGCGCCAAGCTGTCCGAATATCATACCGGCTATCGCGCTTTTTCCCGAAAACTTTTGCAGGAGCTATCGCTGGAACACAATTCCGATGACTTTGTCTTTGACAATCAAATGCTTGTCCAGATTTTGTGGGCAGGCCATACCATTGCCGAGGTCAGTTGCCCCACCTACTACGCAGATGATTCTTCTTCGATAAATTTTAA
>JAOZOL010000707.1 GCA_029933295.1 Desulfobacterales bacterium
GGATTTTATGATGATTCATATTATTGTCCCAGTTCCGCGGCAAAAGTTGAAAGAATATCAGGATCATAGTGGTTGTTGATGAATTCCGCCAGGTCAGCGCCGTCGATGTCTTCGTCGTGATCGAAATCCTCGGGAATATCATGGACGGTTACTGTGCAGGTGTCCACAGCAGAAAGCTGCGGGTCTTCCTCGTAGGTAACCGACACCTCAAATGTCAGGTTCTCCATCGGGATTACGTAGTTGATATTCGGTGCCATGAAAGACAGGCCATTGGCATCCCAGTCCTTCGCCTCCGGACCGGCGGTTTGGATAATATCGATAGTATCGAGAGTAGCGTCGGGGTCGGCTGTTACCGAAAGCGCCACCCACTGCCGTTCGTTGACGTCCGCGGGGATACATTCCACGTCCACATACGGAACCCAATCGGCCGTAACCGTGCATTGGGCGGTGTCGGACAACTCGCCTTCGCCGTCGTCGGTGACGGTCACTTCAAAGACAAGTTCCGCGCCGGCGGGACCGACATTGGGAGGATCGAAGGTCGGCGTCGCGGTATCGCCGTTATGCAGCACGGTCCCCTCGGGTCCTTGCAGCAGCGCCCAGGAATAGGTTAAAGCGTCGCTGTCCACATCGCTGCTCTCGGCGGCCGAGAGGGAAATCCCGGTCTCGTCTTCAGCAACTGTTAACGGATAAGAGTTGATGACCGCAACCGGCACGTCGTTGACCGGCTCGACGGCCACTTCGACGGTAATTTCAGCATATAACTCGCCATCACCGTCATCCGTTACCCGGACAACGAAAGAATCGGAACCGTTGAAGTCGAGATCGGGAGCGTAGGTAAATGCCGTCGGGGAAGTACCCGTGCCGCTGACCGTGGCCGTACCGTTGGCCGGAACGCTCGATACGCTCCAGGTCAGGGAATCGCCATCGTCGGCATCCGTGGCCTCCACAGCAGGTGCAGCCCACGCTATGGGATTACCATCCTCGCTCATGGTCACCGCAAGGGAACCGGTCTGGCCGATTACCGGGGCTTCGTTTTCATCAGTTACCGTAATGGTAAAGGGCTGATCGTGGGTAAGGGCACCACTGTCTGTG
>JAOZOL010000254.1 GCA_029933295.1 Desulfobacterales bacterium
CTTCCGGCTTGCCGGGCCTCAGCTTTCCATTGCGTAGGTCAACAACTCCGTTCCGGCAGGCTAAGAGATAAGAGTTTTGGTCAAAATCTTCCAGGGAAGCGGTTAGGCCATCCTCTCCAATCGTGGCAAATTTCAGGCAGGCCCGTACACCTCTTTCCGTTCGCAGCTTGTCGATACGCTTCCCAAGCCGCTTAACCTGGCCGGCCAGTTTAGCCGCCTCTTCCTCCTCCGCTGCCGCCATTTTTTTCCGCAGATCATCGGCAAGGTCAGCGTAAGCCAAAACCACTTCTTCCACACCGGCAGCCGCCCGGTTTTTATGATCTGCTTCCCAGTTTACGCCATTATAAATCAACCATTCTTCCCCCACGAAAAGGGCTTTGCCTTTCCGCAGGACAGCATAAAGACTTCCATCACCCATTTCTTGCCCGTCTATACACTGCCGAACGAAATTAAAATCTATCGATGATTTATGAACATCTTTCTGCTTTTCAGATTTAACCATTGTGCTTCCTCTAACTTTTGGAGAGGTGAGACAATTTTGTCTCATACTCGCCGGGGTGAAAAAATGAAACCCAAAAAATAATGTAGTCATACACAAAGACCGCGCGCTCGCTTACCCGTAATGCAGATAGCCCAAAAGGACCCACGACCAAGAAAACACGGCCTGAAGGCGCTTTTTCATACTGGCCGGACCGTTTATGAATTGGGGGCCGGGGGAGCGTTCTTTGTTTCGATCCGGGAAGCCAGCCAAGAGGCAAAAGATTCAGCAACATAACCAACCCGCCGGCCAATCTTTACGCGGCCTGCTGGCCCTTGCTTCAAACAATCTAAATTGGCCAAGTGGCGCTCTGAGATTAACCCGCCACTGATCGTTGCCGCTTGCTGTCGGCTGATAATAGGTCCTGGACACTTGTTTAAAATATCATTGACAGTGATTTGTTTAATGTTTTCCATTGTGAACCTCCATGCTGAATTATTAATTTTAAGTATAAATACCACAGGACACCACGTGATAATGAGTATGGAAATTTTTTTTCATGCTGGTTTTTTGGTATTTTTTTTGCTTGTAAGCTGAAAAAGATAGAAAGGGATCAGGAAAGAAACAGGATCCGGAAAGCTTTACCAGGGGGAAGTGGAACCGCCTGGCCTGGACCTGGTAGGCCAGCAGGAAGAACGGCAGCGGCTATTTACCGGCCATGAAGGGGGAACAACCGCCGGCCATTAATGCACCCGGCAGCATGCCAGACACATAATCAATAGCCATTCCCTGGTTCAGATCCCCAAGGGCAACCACCAGGATCCGGGAACCTGACCGGCTATTCCTGCAGCGGGGAGAATAGAGAAACGAAAGATAGAGGGGAAAAGTCTTATAAGCGGGGAAACTCATAACCTGGTGGCGCCCCGCAAGCCTGGCAGGGAGATAATCGGCCTGGCCGGTGGATAAGGAATGGAACTAAGAGGAACTCATTTCCGCTTTCCATCGAGCATTGATTTTATGTCTAATGTCCGGGGAGAATTCGTTCGAATGGTCTTTAAGTTTCATGATTGGAAATTGATTAAGAAATGCTTCATTCAATGCAGGCTTATCAATTAAAAGATTTTTCCACCAGGATTTGTTTTCTTCAAAAATATTAGTAATCCGGCCTGCAGTAAGTGAAACCTTAATATTGTTCATACTTTTTTCCTCTTTATATTCAGGTTGATTAAATAGATCTACTACAATATCAACCGCGCTTGGTCGCTTTAAGCCATAATATTCCATTAATAAAAATACTGCTCCCGCAATAGTGATATCACGCTTCTCCTTTATTTCATTTTTAATAGGCGCTATTATATCAACCTTGAACAATTCATCCAGTTTTTTTCGGTTAATTTCTCCAGCTTTAACAGAGTCAATGAATTTTTCAAAATTATCACTCATTTTCCATAACAAAGATAATGGGGGATAAATGCCCGCTTTCATGCAATAAGTGAACAGGGATAATTCATCAAACGGAGAGAGGTTCCCTTCTTCTAAGCTACGAGCATATCTTATACTTATTAGCTTTTCGGGATCCTGATTTGTAAATGATTTATTTGCAAGATATTCTTCAGAAACAATTAATTTGGATTGTTCATCAGGGTTAATTTTTTCAGGTAGGTGTTTAACAAACCAGCAACCCTTTTTTTTATCCTCTATTTTATCATTCATTCTTCAGCACTCCTGGGGCTGCCGCTCCTGGTTGTAAACTCCCCGGCCGGCCATCCAGGATAATGGTATTCATTCACGGGGATCAGCCGCAAACTAGGCCGGGGAAATTAAGATTTATCTATCCACGTCAAAATAAAGTTCTTTCACGATCTTCCACTGGCCGGGACCATCACGAAACATGGTTTCACATTCACGTTCAAGCCAGGCGCGATAGTACGGAATCCCGGCTTTTGCCGCCACGTAAGATGAAAAACTACCTACCCCCACGCTCCGCTGTGCGTCTGTTGATAACCACCTTAAGCGAAAACAGTAGCTCTTTGCTTCCGGGGTATTACCAGGGCCTTGATCCACGCTGACACTACCACCACCTATCGTTCCTACAACATGTCCCATGAAAATCCCTTTTCTTTTTAAATTGAACAATGACAATTAAAAATTAACTTCAACCACCTTCCGGCCACCACCGGCCAGGGCTTCTTTGATTGCTGTTTCCCATGAAATAAGCGCCCGTTTGATTTCCGGTTCCCGGTCGTATTTGTCATAAACCGTCCGGGTGATCCCTTGTGGCGCATGGTTTAGGATATCCCCAATAACCGCCGCGTGTCCTAATATTGCCATGCCGGTGGCCGCTGACCGCCGCAGATCGTGGGCCGTAAAGTAATCAATACCGGCTTCTTTGATTTCCTGACCTAACCGCCTATGCAGCCAGGTTTTCAAATTGTCAGCCTGAACATGATCTCTTTTATTGCCATTGGCCGTAAATAAGTAATCATTGGGGGATAAATCATTAATTCTTTCCTGGATGATCTGCCGCGCCCAACTTGCCAGATAAACCCGGTGCGGTCTGCCTGATTTGTTTTCCTTGCTGCTCAACTCCCACCAGTCACCTTTTACCTGGTGTAATCTCATGGCTGATACTTCCCCCGGACGTTGACCGGTTAGCAGGATTAATAGAAAAATATCCCGCGCGTCCCTGGGGGCATTTCCCAGCACCATAATCAATTTTTTTATCTCATCAAGGGATAGCACCCTATCTTTAGCGGTTTCCTTCCCTGGTGGTGTGATTCCGGCTGCAGGTGAATATTTCAGCACACCAACCCGGACAGCGTAGGTGAACAAGCCTTTTAACAGGGCTAAATTCCGGTTTGCCATGTAGGGACCATTTTCTTTAACCATTTTTTCAATCATGGCCACCAGTTTTCCCCGGCTAATCTCTTTTGCTTTCCTTCGGCCTATTTTCGGCAAGATATATTTATCAAACTGCCGCTGGTATTCCTTCATCGTTTTAGGTCTCAGTTTTGCAGCAACATGATTTTCCATGTAACGGGCCGCCAGTTCCTTAATTGTTGGATCCGTTTCGTTATTTTCTCTTTCCCGTTCACGCTTAACCAGGGGATCAATACCATTGGCAACATCAGCCGCGGCAGAAGCATAGGCCTTATTTAACTCTGCCAGGGTTTTTGAAGGAAAGCTGCCTAAACTCATATCCCGCCGTCGGCCATCCAACTGGTAACGATAGGTAAAATTGATATTACCATTAACGCCCACCACCAGGAATAACCCTTTACTGTTTTCCACCTGAATGTTATAGCGTTTAGCTGCTGGTTTTATGGATTGCAGGATTTTAAAATTTAATTTAGTGATTTTCATGACATCCCCCTGGCTTATTTTTACCCCACACTCTGCCCCACACTTTTTTGCTGATAAAAGGTGTTTTTCAATGAACTATAATGAAAGTAATAACGGATAAAGTGTTGATTGTCAAGGGGTTTTTGTGATTATCAGTGAATGTAAGTGAAGCGGGAAAATATAATTCGTAATCAGTAGGTCAGCGGTTCAACTCCGCTCATCGGCTCCAGTAAAATCACGGGGTTACAGCGCATTATGTTGTTTTCATGTTGCTGTAGCCCCTTTTTTTGCCAAACATTTGCCATGATTTTTATTCCCTTCCCTTACTCATTGTTACTGATGCCTTTTTGCATATTACTAAACCTCATTATAATCCTGCCGTACTCTTTGAACCTAGGGTTGTGTCGAACATTCAGTTAAGGAGTAAAAGCATGTTGACTATTTGGTA
>JAOZOL010000708.1 GCA_029933295.1 Desulfobacterales bacterium
CGTCCGACTCAGCGGTAAATTTTCTTCCATATGTTCATCCATCAGGTATTTCTCCATAGTTTTATTTCTGATCTGACTTAAGGGGCAACGGTATGCAAAGTTACTTTTTCCCCATCATTTCGCTCCACCGTAACAGTGACATCCGCCCCTTTTTCTGCTCCGCCCATATAATCCATAAATTGTTGAAATGAAATATTATCGATCTGCTCGCTGCCGTTTCCTGCTGCGATAATTTTATCATAAACTTTCAGCCCGAGTTGGTTCAGGGCTGCTCCATCGGTTTGTAAATTGTTGATCCAGCAGCGGGTCAGCTTGTTGGGATCTTCCCCTGGACGGTACCATCCTCCGCAGCTGAATCCCCAGCGTAATTTTTTTTGCCGGTGGTGTGGATAGCCATTTTTATCTAAGGAGACATCGTTAAAGGCAAAAGCGTACGGCTGGCCAGATTGTTGCCAATCCGGTAGTGAAAAATGCCACTGCATATCGGCATTAAAGCGGATTGTTTTTGCCATGCTCGCAATATCCAGTTTCCATTGACCAGCTTCCCGAGCGAAAAAATAGGGGGCGCAAGTTCGCTGTGCTATTGGAGATGAGAATACCGCAAATTGTTGATCGTCAGAATAGATGATTTTCGCATCGGTGCATTTTGAAACAAAACGATATTCATTATTTTGATTAATATCGGTTACTGTCCATTGGCGGAAGAATTTTTGGGTTGCCGTGGTGAATATTTTCAAGTCGGGATTCTTGTTGTGTCTTTCCAGTGTCTGTAGATAGATGTCCATAACCATTTCCGGATCGGCATCTCCGGGAACCTGAATCATCTCTCCCCGTTTGGCATCGGGATCATTCTGGCCAATTTTTGCCGCAGTTTTTGCTCCACCTCCGATTGATCGACTCTCCATCGGGGGCATAAATTCCTTCCCCTGATCGGCTTCATAAGCACGGTCTCTGATCAACTCTGCCGCAACAAAAACCGCGTCTGCCACTTTTCCCGCCTGGAAATAAGGGAGCAAACCGTTGTGCTCCAGATAAGAGACGAAGATATCGGTATAAACCGGTTCCAGAGCCATGGAAACCTCGATCC
>JAOZOL010000033.1:0-12704 GCA_029933295.1 Desulfobacterales bacterium
ACCTGTGGCCATAGCGGGTTTACAGTTTACGGTGGTGGTGGTGAATCAAAAAAAATACCAATCTATCATATCGATATTACAATAAAAAACATATCTAAGATTAAACGTGCATTTTCAGGTAACCGTAAACTGGCAACCGTCAACCCTATAAGCATGCTGAGTAACATACCAGTTTTGCACAGTATATCAAGAGATAGCATCAAGTCAGAAAGTTGAGTTAAATAAATATGGTCGGGGCGGTAGGATTTGAACCTACGACTCCCTGCTCCCAAAGCAGGTGCGCTGCCAGACTGCGCCACGCCCCGATATTATGCCTGAATTTATGATAAGAATGAGGGTGTTCCTATATCACCCTTTTTTAAAACATTCAACCTGATAAATCATTTTTTAAAATGAAAATAGGTTTTGATTCCGTTTCGGATATTTTCCGCCACTTTTAGCAAAAAACGGGGATCATTTAATCGCTTTTCAGTTTGCGGATTGGTCAAATAACCGGTTTCAATCATAATGGCCGGCATATCAGCCCCTTCAAGGACCCTCAGCGCAGCATGGCTGACATCAATGCCGGCTGTCCCGGTGGTGTTTGCGAGTTTATTTTTCATGGTCTCTGCAAATATCCGACTCTCTTTCTGGTGACGGGCCTGAACCGTGTCCCAGAAGATTATGCTGCCTTCCGCGTCCTTGGGATCGCCCGGCCCCTTTCCAAATTCAGTCTCCTGCTGGTTTGGGTTAATAAAATAATAAACAGTCCACTGGTCTGCCTGATATTGGCGGCTCCCACCAATGTGAATACTGATAAACAAATCAGCTTTTTTATGATTGGCAATGGACGTCCGCCGGGTCAGATCAACCTGATAATCCCCGTTTCGCGTGAAAACAACCTGATATTCCGGCTTTAACGCTTTTGCAATGATTCGGGCCAGATTTAATGTGATCGCTTTTTCAAAACTCCCGTCAGTTCCACGGACGCCGATATCATTCCCCCCGTGACCCGGATCCAGAACAATGACCCGCCTTTTATCCGTTGGTGCGTCACTTGTTGCCGCTGCGCTAAACCGTGTATTAACACTCAGCACAAAAATCATTACCATCAAAAAGACACACAAATATGTATATCCCCTGATGGTTTTTTCTAATTGCGTCATACCAACCGATTGCATCGATTTTCCTTGACACCCCTATAAATAGTTACTATTTTATCAAAATCCAGCTTAAAAAATTAAATATTTGACTATAATCTCAACAGGTTGATGACATCGAAAAATATGTTCGAAAACAGATTGTCATCAATTTTTTTTTACCCAAATTATCCGTAAAAATAAAGAGCTTTTTATGGTGATGAATCATCACTGTATCACTAAATAACTTAGCAATCATTTAAGCTGTTACAAATTAGTTATTTAAAGAAATGAAATAAAAAGCGAGAGTGGCGGAATTGGTAGACGCGCTGGACTTAGGATCCAGTTCTGCAAAGAGTGGGAGTTCGAGTCTCCCCTCTCGCACCATTAAAGATAGCCGATTATGGCGGGGTTGCAACTTAAATTTAATTTAAAAAGGAATAAGTTAATGGAAGTTACGGTAACAGATATCAATTCAGTTAAAAAGAAAATTCAAATTCAAATCCCCCGGGAAAAAGTGGGCAAAGAGCTGGATGACGCCTATCTCAAGTTGAAAAAAGACGCAAAAATAAAGGGGTTCAGGCCGGGCAAAGCACCCCGGTCCGTTCTGGAACGATTATTTAAAAAAGATGTGCATGCAGATGTAGCCGGCAGCCTGATTCAAAACACGTTTATCGATGCCATAAAACAGGAAGACCTTGCCGTCATAGGGACCCCGGATATCGATTCTCCGGAACTCGACCCCAACGGATCGTTTACTTACGATGTCACAGTTGAATTAAAACCCGAACTGTCTCCCATTGAATTTAACGGCGTGGAGTTGACAAAAACATTGTATAAAATGTCTGAATCTGAAGTCGACAAACAGATTGAAATGCTGCAAAAACAACTGGCTGAGAACAAACCGATTAAAGATAAGCGGGCGGTTATTGACGGCGATATTGTGATCATTGATTATGAAGGGTTAAAAGACGGCGAGCCCTTTGAGCCGACCCAGAAAACGGAAAATTTTTCCCTTACAATCGGACAAAAATTGATCTCGGAGGAATTTGATAAACAGCTCATCGGCATGAATCCCGGAGACCAGAAAGAATTTTTGATTAAGTTTCCCCAAGACTATTTCAATAAAGACCTGGCAAATCTTGAAATCACTTTTAATGTAACCCTTAAGGAAATCCGGGAAGAAATCATCCCTGCAGCCGATGATGAACTGGCCAAAAAGCTGGGGGATTTTAAAACCTTAGAGGATGTCAAAATAAAAATCAGGGAAAATCTGCAGGAAGGATATGACAAACGGTCTGAACAGGAACTCCAGGAACAGATTTTTGAAAAACTGTTGACCCAAAATTTTGAAGTCCCTGACACCCTGCTTAAAATGGAACTTGACGGTATCATCGCAGACGCGGAAATGCGATTTTCCCAGAGCAATATGACACTGGATCAACTGGGGCTCTCCCGCGAAAAACTGGAAGAAGAGTATCGAGATCTGGCGGAAAAGCAGGTACGGCGCCACCTTTTTCTTTCAAAAGTCATTGAACAGGAAAACATGGAAATGTCTGAAGCGGAGCTGGAAACCGAATTTGAATTATTTTCAAAAAATACCGGCCAGCCCCTTGATATGATAAAAAATTATTATAAACAGAATCCGGATCAGATGGACGGCTTTAAGCATGCCCTGCTTGAAAAAAAGGTATTTGATCTTATAGTAGAAAAAGCAGATATTAAAGAAGTTGAACCAAAAAGCGAAGAACCGGACAAGGGATCAGACAAGGAACAGGAATAACAGTCTTGTAAATTCACCTGATACCTTTTAATTAACAAAACAAAAAATTAAAGGAGGCCAACATTGCCGTTAATTCCGATGGTCATCGAACAAACCAGTAAAGGGGAACGGGCCTATGACATCTATTCCAGGCTCTTAAAAGACCGCATCATATTCCTCGGCACTCCCATAAATGATGACGTGGCCAACCTCATGATTGCCCAGATGCTTTTTTTGGAATCAGAAGATCCGGACAAAGATATTAATTTTTATGTCAATTCTCCGGGCGGATCGGTTACTTCCGGCATGGCGATTTACGATACCATGCAGTACATCAAGCCGGATATTACGACTGTCTGTATCGGACAGGCTGCCAGCATGGGAGCCCTTTTGCTGACAGCTGGAACCACAGGGAAACGCTATTCCCTGCCCAATTCCAGGATCATGATTCATCAACCCATGGGAGGGGTCCAGGGCCAGGCGTCTGACATTAAAATTCAGGCTGAAGAAATCATCCGGCTGCGCGGAACACTCAACAAAATATTGGCTTTTCACACAAAAAGGGATATTAAAAAAGTTGAGGTCGATACTGATCGGGATTTTTTCATGTCAGGTGAAGAAGCAAAAAAATACGGACTCATCGATCATGTAATCAACAACCGTGACGATCTGGATAAAATTATAGAATTGGAGGCTTAATATGTCTATAAAGGGCGATGACGGTACGGACAACCTCTTCTGCTCATTTTGCGGCAAAAACCAGCAGGAAGTCAAAAAACTGATTGCCGGTCCCGCCGTATATATTTGTGATGAATGCATTCAGCTTTGCAGCGAAATTATTGAAGAGGAAAGCATCAAGGATACAGACCTTGCCGGCCAGGTGATGACCCCGGCTGATATCAAGGAAAGGCTTGACGAATATGTGATCCAGCAGGATTATGCCAAAAAAGTCCTGTCCGTTGCGGTCCATAATCATTACAAGCGGCTTGACACGGCCGTAAATACCGACGAAGTTGAAATACAAAAAAGCAACATTCTTCTCATCGGGCCCACCGGCTGCGGGAAAACCCTGCTTGCCCAGACCCTGGCCAGGTTTTTAAATGTACCCTTCACCATAGCGGACGCCACAAGCCTGACCGAAGCCGGTTATGTGGGTGAAGACGTTGAAAATATCGTGCTGTCGCTTCTGCAAAATGCTGATTATGATGTTGAAAAAGCCCAGCGGGGGATTGTCTATATTGATGAAATCGACAAGATTGCCCAGATGTCCGATAATCCGTCAATCACCCGCGATGTATCCGGCGAAGGGGTCCAGCAGGCCCTGTTAAAAATCATTGAAGGAACAACCGCCAGCGTGCCGCCAAAAGGGGGCCGGAAACATCCCCAGCAGGATTTTGTTAAAATCGACACGTCCAATATTCTATTTATCTGCGGCGGAACCTTTACCGGTCTTGACCAGATCATCCGAAGACGGCTGGGGGCTAAGCTTATGGGGTTTGGCGCCAAAGTTGTCAGCCAGCAAAAGACCAGCGCCGACGAAACATTAAAACTGATCGAAACCGAGGACCTTATCAAATTCGGTCTGATCCCCGAATTTGTCGGGCGTCTGCCGGTTGTGGCATCTTTGCAGGAACTGGATGAAGACGCGCTCATCAAGATTCTGACTATCCCTAAAAATGCGATTATCAAGCAATTTCAGAAACTTTTTGAAATTGAAGGGGTTAATTTACGATTTACCGACAGTGCCCTTTCTGCGATTGCCATTGAAAGCATGAAAAGAAAAGCCGGTGCCCGTGGACTTAGGGCGATTCTTGAAACATCCATGCTGGATATTATGTATGATCTTCCGTCCATTGGCGGCGTGAAAGAATGTGTTGTCGGTGAAGAGGTGATTTTAAATAAAGAAGACCCGATTTTATTATATGAAAACTCCAAAAAACAGGCATAAATGATACATATACCCAAAATTTTTAAACCCGATGATACATCTTCGGGCTCGAATTCATCCACAATAACGCTTCCCCTTTTACCCCTGCGGGATATCGTTGTTTTTCCGTTTATGGTATCGCCGTTGTTTGTGGGGCGGTCCAAATCGATTAATGCAATTTCAGAAGCCATGAATTCAGGGGAAAAATATATTCTGCTGTCCACCCAGTCTGATCCCGGAAAGGAAGCCCCCAAAGAAAATGAAATCAACCCCATCGGAACCATCGCAAAGGTATTGCAGATGCTCAGGCTCCCTGATGGAACGGTAAAAACCGTTGTGGAAGGAAAATACCGGGCTCGCATTGTCGGGTTTAAGCCCAATGAGAGTTTTTTCGAGGCAAATATTGAAATTATCCATGAATCGGAAATGAATGCCAGCGAAAAAGAGTCGTTTTTTAGAAATATCATTGAGGCGTTTAAAGAATATGCGCAATTAAATAAAAGCCTTTCAAAAGATACCATCAACAATATTTCTGTTATTACCGATGCGGCGAGAATGATTTATACGGTTGCCGGATATTTCTCCTTTAAAACAATCGATAATCAACGTTTGCTTGAAAAAATTTCACCCAGGGAACGCCTTTCCCTCCTGTTCGATCTGATCAAGCAGGAAACGGTTATCCTAAAAACAGATCAAACGATTAAAAGCCGCATCAAAAAACAAATGGAGAAAAGTCAGAAGAATTATTATCTCAATGAACAGATGCGGGCCATAAAAAAAGAAATAGGCCATGAGGAAGCCGGGACTGATGAATTAAAAGAGCTGGAAAAACGCATCAAGCGGAAAAAGATGTCAAGGGAAGCCGGCGGAAAAGCCCGGCAGGAATTGAAAAAGCTTAAAATGATGACCCCCATGTCGGCGGAAGCAACCGTTGTCCGCAATTACATTGACTGGCTGACCAGCCTCCCATGGAAAAACAAAAGCAAGGTTGCCGGTGATATTGAAAAAGCGCAGACGATTTTGGATGAAGACCATTACGGGCTCGACAAGCCCAAGGAACGGATTCTCGAGTATCTCGCCGTGCAGACGCTGGTTAAAAAACTTCGCGGCCCGATCCTCTGCCTGGTCGGCCCGCCTGGTGTGGGTAAAACATCCCTGGCTAAATCCGTTGCAAGGGCCACCGGAAGGCAATTTGTGCGACTTTCCCTTGGCGGTGTCCGGGATGAAGCGGAGATCCGGGGCCACCGGCGAACCTATATCGGCGCCATGCCCGGAAAAATTATCCAGTCATTAAAAAAAGTAAACGTCAACAATCCGGTCTTTTGTTTAGATGAAGTGGATAAAATGAGTATGGATTTCAGGGGCGACCCTTCGGCCGCACTTTTGGAGGTCCTGGACCCGGAACAAAATTTTGCATTTAACGATCATTTCCTGGATGTGGAGTATGACCTGTCGGAAATCATGTTCATCACCACCGCAAACACACTGCCGGATATCCCGCTGCCGCTTCAGGACAGGATGGAAATCATCCGTCTGTCCGGATATACGGAAGTTGAAAAATATCACATTGCCACGGATTTTCTGGTACCCAGGCAAATCGAACAAAACGGGTTGAAAACCGAAAACATTAATTTTTCAAAAAACGCCGTTTATACCATTATCAGAGACTATACCCGTGAAGCCGGGGTTCGAAATCTGGAAAGAGAAATCGCTTCCATCTGTCGTAAAATTGCAAAGGATATCCTTAAAAACAAAAAGGATATAAACGGCAATCGGATTAACGTGTCTTCAACAAGCGTCCGGAAATATCTTGGACCCGGAATGCATCGTTTTGGCGGCCTCTTAGAAGACAAAGACCAGGTCGGTATTGTCACCGGCCTTGCCTGGACACAATTCGGCGGCGAACTGCTCAGCGTGGAAAGCGTGGTCATGCCCGGCAAAGGTGATTTTTCGGTGACCGGAAAACTGGGCGATGTCATGAAGGAATCGGCAAAAGCGGCAATCAGTTACGTGCGATCACGCTCCGATGAGTTCAATATTGATCAAAAATTTTACGAAAAATCTGATATTCATATTCATGTGCCGGAAGGCGCCATCCCAAAGGACGGGCCGTCTGCGGGAATCGCCATGTGCACATCCATCATTTCCGCCCTGACAAAGCTCCCGGTGAACCGGCATGTGGCAATGACCGGTGAAATCACATTACGCGGCAGGGTACTCCCCATAGGTGGTTTAAAAGAAAAAATTTTGGCGGCTCATCGCGGGGGGATCGAACAGGTACTCATTCCCAAAGAAAATGAAAAGGACATCCGGGATATCCCTGCAAGCGTGGTCAAACATGTCAAAATCATACCGGTGGAGCACATGGATGATGTGATTATGCAATCAATTATCGAGACAGACGAAAAACCGCTATATCACCACAGCCATAAATTCGGCAAAAAACATCTGGATGACTCCGACATCGCAGTGGCCAATGTCTGATCATTAAATATTCAGAAACATCTTGACACAAAATTGTTAAATTGTTAGAAAGTTTTTCTTAATTAACACCGCACCGACCATAATATATTTTCTGAATTAAAATTCAGGGCGGGTAGCTCAGTTGGGAGAGCATCGGCCTTACAAGCCGAGGGTCACAGGTTCAAGCCCTGTTCCGCCTACCACCCTTTTTATGGGGGCGTAGCTCAGTTTGGTTAGAGCGCCGGCCTGTCACGCCGGAGGTCGCGAGTTCGAGTCTCGTCGCTCCCGCCATAAAAAAATCAAGGACTTAGAGAGTTTTTCTAAGTCCTTTTTTATGCAAATAAATTCATACCCCACATATTCGAACTGTTTTAACCCATCAGTTTATATGCGTAAAATATAAAATATGAGTTTAAAAAACAGGTGAATATCCAATAAAACTTCTTCAATATTTGTTCATAAAAACCTTTTCTATGATTATGAACTTCCTTAAAAAAAGACCATTTTGATTACAAGGACATCTTTTTAACAGCCGGTTTTTATCATGGAAAAATTTATTTCTTGAGTGTTTTAAAAAATTTGATATTATTTATAATTGTCAGTTTTAAATACGCATAAAATGATTCCTTTCTTATGCGAACGGTATCGCTTTTTATTTTTTAGGAGGACATAATGAAGCAGGTAATCAGTATCAGTCTTGGCTCAAAAGCCAATGATTATGAGTTCCAAACACAATTTCTGGGCCAAAAATTTAAAATCAAACGCATCGGCACCAACGGTGACTATGACAAAATGGCGGAGCTGCTGGTCCAGCTAGATGATGAGGCGGATGCGTTTGGCCTGGGCAGCGTCAAATTGCCTTCCTCCAACAAATCAAATCCATTAATAAAGATGGTAACAAATATTCTTGATTCTGTCAGAGATGATTCGGCTAAAATTGCCAAGCTCAGATCGCGATTAAAGACGCCTGTCACCACAGGTGATCATCTGATCAACGTCGCCCACGAATGGGCACTTCGCTCATTGCAGTTTGAGCACAGCGGATATTTTAATAACGCCCGTGTGTTGTTTTTTTCAGGAATGAACTGTTTTCGGATGGCAAAAGTTATGTCGGAATTTACTGACAATATTATGTTTGCAGATCCGATTATAGAGAATGGCATTTCCAAGTTTTTAAATTCATTTAAAGATCTGGATCTTTATGCCCAGGGGATACATGATATTTTAAGGTGGGTGCCCAGCAAGCGGTTAACCTCTTCGGCGCTTCCGCTGAAAAAGTGGAATACCTATATTCTGCGTAAAGCCATACAAAAGGCCCATATCATTGTGGTTCCCTATAATAATTTTTATGATTATGTGGGTGACTGCACCCCTGAAGAACTGGGCGGAAAGACGATTATCACCACGACCGCCTACGACGATCGTATTGAATTTCTTAAAAACCAAGGCGTTAATTTAATCATTGATACAACCCCCAAAATTTTAAAACGGGTTGTGGGGGTCAATGTCCAGGAAGCCCTGGTCATTGCCGCCCTGGAAAAAAAACGGCATCAAATCACTGATGAAGAATTACTGGAGCTGATGAGCGCTGAGAAAACAGGCCTGCGGCCCAGGTTGGTGTACCCTTCCGGTGACCCCCGGCGGATTTGCCGGTTTGCATTTGTTATTCACCCCTTGTCCCAGGAGCAGTTTAAACTGGAAAAAACCGTTAAGCCGTTTATCAATATTCCCGGGGCAGTGGATGCCGTCGAGAAGGTTATTGCCTATGCCCCTCCCTGGGTCTACTCGAAAGTGACCGGAATTAAATCTCCGGCAGGCTCTGAGGCGGAGGGCTGGTTAATTACAGTGGGCGGAACACCGAAGCAGATGATGTCACATTCTCCGGAATTTACCTATAAACGCCTGTTAATGGCGGCAAGAATGGCAAAGCGGCTGGGTGCGCAAATCATGGGGCTGGGTGCATTCACGAAAGTCGTCGGTGATGCCGGTGTCACGGTTGCAAAAAAAGCGGCGATTCCGATTACCACCGGAAACAGCTATAGTGCATCCGGAGCTTTGTGGGCTGCGGCCGATGCGGTCCGCAGGATGGGGCTGATTAAAATTGAGGACGGCAAAAAAATTAATGGCAAAACCATGGTGTTCGGAGCCACCGGCGCCATTGGATCGGTATGCAGCCGACTGCTGGCCATGGCGTTCGACGAAGTTTATTTATGCGGCCGCAATATTATTAAATTGATGGCATTAAAAGAATCCATCCAAAAGGAAACCCCAAAAGTTAAACTTCATACGGTTGTTAATCCGGATAAATACTTAGAAGACATGGATGTCATTGTGACGGCAACATCCGGTATGGGGAAAAAAATCTTAGATATCACAAAAGTCAAACCCGGATGCGTCATCACGGACGTGGCCAGGCCCCTGGATCTTTCACCCGAAGATGTGGCCAAACGCCCGGATGTGCTTGTAATTGAATCCGGTGAAATTCTTCTTCCGGGAAAACCCAAACTCAAGGATATCGGATTGCCCAAGGGGGTCGCCTATGCCTGTCTGGCGGAAACCATTGTCCTTGCACTGGAAGGCCGTTTTGAAGTCTTTACCATCGGTCGTGATATTGAATGGGAAAAAGTCAAAACCATTTATAAACTGGGTTTAAAACATGGCATGAAACTGGCCGCCATTTCAGGCGTTAACGGTGTGTATTCTGATAAAGATATTAAAAAGGTCAGGGATCTGGCATTAAAAGCGCGTAAAAAGAAAAATGGATAAACCATGAAACCGTTCCATGAGTTAAAAAAATTAGAGCCCGGCCTTGAATACCTGGAAATCAGAAATGTAAAAAAAATCCACTGGAACCTGTGCTCTCCCAAACTGTATGAACAGGCGACGAAACGGGGGGAAGGGGTTATGTCTCACCTGGGTCCCCTGATTGTTACCCGGCCGATTTCATCGCCAATAAGTACAGGGCGTGCACCCAATGACAAATTTTTTGTCAGGGACAACACCACGGAGGATAAAATCAACTGGGGAGACATTAATATCCCCTATGATCCGGAAAAGTTTGATTATATGTTTGAGCGGATCAAAGCCTATATGCAGGACCGGGAATTATATATTCAGGATGTCCATGCAGGGGCTGACAAAAAATACCGCATTGCCGTCCGTGTGATCACCGAATATGCGTGGCAGGCCCTTTTTGCGCGGAATCTTTTCATAAGAATCCGGGACCGCAGTTTGCTGCCTGACTTTAAACCTGAATTTACCGTTATTGTCATGCCGAAATTTTTAGCAAATCCGAAACTGGACGACATTAATTCGGAAACCTTTATTCTGGTCGATTTTACAAAAAAACTCATCCTCATCGGAGGCACCTACTATGGCGGCGAAATCAAAAAGTCGATATTTACCGCCTTAAATTACGTGTTGCCACAAAAAAATGTATTATCCATGCATTGCAGTGCCAATATAGGCCCCAAAGGAGACACCGCATTATTGTTCGGTCTTTCCGGAACAGGAAAGACCACCCTGTCGGCTGACTCAAAACGTGCGTTGATCGGGGATGATGAACATGGCTGGAGTGATGACGGTATTTTTAATTTCGAAGGCGGGTGTTATGCCAAGGTTATCCGCCTTTCAAAGGAAGCGGAACCTGAAATTTATGAAACAACCCGCAAATTCGGCACCATCCTGGAAAATGTCGTATGTGATGATGAAACCCGGTATATTGATTTAAATGATGATAATATAACAGAGAATACCCGGGCAGCTTACCCGTTGACCCATTTAGACAATATTGCAAAAGAAGGAATCGGCGGACATCCCAAAAATATTATCTTTTTAACCGCCGATGCGTTTGGTGTCCTGCCGCCGGTTTCCAAATTAACCCTGGAGCAGGCAACATATCATTTCCTTGCCGGATATACCGCCAAGGTTGCCGGGACAGAAGAAGGGGTCACGGAACCAAAGGCAACCTTCAGTACCTGCTTTGGCGCACCGTTTATGCCCCTTCATCCCAGTGAATATGCCAAACTGCTGGGCAAAAAAATAAAACAGCACAATGTAAATTGCTGGCTGCTTAATACCGGCTGGACCGGGGGCCCTTACGGTACGGGAGAACGGATATCCATCAAGTATACCCGTGCTTTGTTAAACGCTGCATTAGACGGACTGCTGGATAATGTGGAATATTTAAAGGACCCGTTTTTCGGTTTTAGCGTTCCGACCTCCTGTCCGGGTGTTCCTTCTGAGATATTAATGGCCAAAAATACATGGCAGGACAAGGCTGCCTATGATGAAAAGGCCCGATCTCTGGCCGGGTTGTTTTGCGAAAATTTTAAGCAATATGAAAAATTTGTCCCCCCGGAAATCATAAGGGTTATGGGGTCACCCATTATTAAAACCGCTTTGACCAGCTAACTTCCATGCTATAAATATCGGCTTTTGATTTCGGCTGATACAACTCCAACGTACCGGCGGTAACTTTATCCGACCTGTCAAACCGCAGTGAATCATAAGAAAATTTCACAGCCAGCTCTTTCCACCGGATACCGATATCGCCGAATGCGGAAATATCCTGTTCCGGTTCAAGTCGAGCCCTGGAAGCGCCTTTGACATATAAATTCGCATTATTTCTTGCGGTTATCGGTATTTTCACGCCCACTTCAGTGAAAATATCCAGATCCCTTAGGATTGAATAGTCCGCACCAGTCCCAAGACGCCCATACACACACCACCACCACTCTTTGGATCCCTTAACCGAATCACCCGCACCGGTTTTCGTATCATCTAAATCCCGGAGCCACCATCTCCCTCCGATTCCGGCAAACCCCTTGACCCGCAATCCGAAATCAAACCGGTAGGTTGGGACAGCATCAAGATACATTTTTGTACCAATATATAACACATCTGTCTTTACGGGAAGCTTCGACCATGTCTGCCCATCATAATCCACTTGGCCTAAAAACAGATTCACCCCACTTCGCCATCCAATATATTTGCGCCATCCAGCATATTTGCCAAGGCTCTCAAAATCAAAGGCAAGCGTATAGAGAAGACCGGTTTCCTCAAGGAGCTTGCTGCCATTTTCAAGGTATTCCGACCATTTATAATCCTGGATTGAAATTCCCCAGTCGATGCGTCTGTCTAGTTTTTTCTGGTCATGCTTTTTTTGTTCAGGTGCCTGGCCGGACGCCGCCCCGGCAATGCCGCTTGAAACAAGCATCACAAAAACAACCATCAAAGAGCAAATTCCGCATTTTCCAACGTTCACATATGCCTCTTTTGCAACCGTTCACGGTTATCGGTTTTACAGTTTACGGTTGAAAAAGACAAAAAATAAAAAATTATGAAAGCCTCTTTTGAAGATTTAGAAATTTAAAAAAACTGTGAACTGTGAACTGTGAACTGTTACCCTCTTTTGTTATTCATCAAGTTTCCA
>JAOZOL010000033.1:12804-15550 GCA_029933295.1 Desulfobacterales bacterium
CTGTGAACTGTGAACTGTTACCCTCTTTTGTTATTCATCAAGTTTCCAAAGTCGTATCATATTCCGGGAAGTAGCGGCTAAAATATGCCCATCCGGACTCAGGGCGGCATCCGTGACCGATGTTTCTGAAGTCCCCTTAAAATTTTTAATGACAGACTGGGTTTTAATGTCATACAGAACCGCCTGCTCATAGGAGAGCATTACCAGCCTGTTCCCGTCCGGTGTAAAGGCCGTAAAAAAGACACGATCCGCAGCAGCCAGGTCGTTGTCTTTTGTCATGCTGTCATCTACTGTTTTTTCGTCGACCGATGCAATACGGGGGAAATACTTGCTGTCATTATGTTTATGTCTTGCACCCCAGGCGATATATTTTCCATCAGGGCTGAAGGTTACCGAATGGGGCATGACTTTGTCCTTTATAACCTCCATTTTCTTTTTATCCGTATTAAAAAAAGCAATCCCACTGGCGCATGTAAATACAAAATCATACCCCTGGGCATCTTTACCCTTGGGATTAAACGCAATCGCATATATGGGACCAAGCATCGGGTATAATTTTCCATCCCCGACAATGAAATAATCAGTTTTTCCGGCTTTCACATCCCATATAAACAATTCATTATTACTGCCGGAAATCAGCTTGTCTCCTTTCGGAGCAAATGCAATGCTAAACACCCGGCTATTATGGCCTTTTAACGTTTTTTGTAATTTACCTGTCTTGATATCCCATAATTTAATCAGCTTATCGCTACCAGCGGATGCAATGGTATTGCCGTCCGGTGAAAAACAAACAGCCTTCACACGATCGCCATGGTTTAACTTATGCAAAATGCCGCCGTTTTTCACCTGCCATATGATGATAGTATGGTCATAACCGCCGGAAGCCAGCAAACTTCCATCCGGGCTGAAACGAAGGGAATTAATCGAACCTTTATGCGCTAATAGTGAAGCGGGAAATAAAACTTTTTCTGAAATAACCTCGGCTTTTTTGGAAACAACTTCCGGCTTTGATTGGGCTGTTTTTTCCTCAGGTTGTGAAGGCAAAACCACTTTAGGTTTTGCAGTCAATTGTTTCTTTTGAACGGGCTTAATTATTTTTTTAGGTTTGACGTCTACCGGTTTGATTTTTGTTTTTTGCGTCGAAGCTTTTGGTAAAATCAGTTTTTTGTCTTTTTCAGCTTTCTTCCGGGCCATATACGCTACAGCCCGTTTTTTTAAAATAACTTTGAGAATAATATCATATTCGATATTTATCCATTCCCGATAATTTTTGTAGCCTTCCCGCTGGACCAGAATATCATACACTCCTGCGGGGAGCCTGATGCCCGGATAATATCTGGAATCAATATTCATGATACTGACGGTGCTGTCTTTCGGCTCCGCTTGAATGGTGACACTGTACTTTTTTACTTCCGGCGCTTTTCGGGAAACCGGTTTGATGTATTTTTGTTCTGCCGGGACAGCCGGGGTTGCGGTTTCTTTCTGACCGGCCTCCTCTTTTTTCGAATCTTTTTTCATATCCAGGGACGTTGGCGTATACTGATCCATTTTTTTCAAAAGCTTTTGAACATACCCGCCTTCAACATTTTTTTCAGCCTTGTCCAGCGTACTCTGGCAGCCAGAACTCATCGTAAATACAACAATGACTAAAACAAATAAAAGCCGTCTCATGAAAAGCCCCCTCGAAACCTGTTGTCTAAACGGACATAATTGCTCAGGTGTTTATATGGAAGGCTGAAAAAAATCAGCAACTTCCAATTGATAATTATAAATTATCTGCTCGAAAAAATATACATTACAACGATGCTCTTTTGTCGCATCAAGGCTGTCTGCCTGAGTAATTATGTAAATTATAATGCCGATAAAATATTAATTATTTTTTTTATAGCATACAATAACACAGAGGTCTATCCAGATTATACCATTTCAAGCACCGTTGCCATGGAAACACCGCCGCCGCCGCAAAGGGTGGCCATGCCGAGATTTTTGCCCCGTTTTTTCATGGCATATAAAAGCGTAACCATGATACGTGCGCCGGTGGAGCCAACCGGATGCCCCAGGCCGATACCTGAGCCGTTAACGTTGGTGATGTCCCGGTTCAACCCCAGCTCAATTTCACATCCCAGATACTGGGAGGCAAATGCTTCATTTAATTCAATTAATTCGAAATCATCTAATTTCATGCCGCTCCTGGTCAACAGATCATTGACTGCCGGCACAGGAGAAAGCCCCATGACTGCGGGATGGCATGCGCCTTTTCCTGTTGCCTTGATGCGTGCCATTGGCGTCAATCCCAGTTCCCTGGCTTTATCCGCAGACATAATCACCATGGCAGAGGCACCGTCATTTAACCCGCTGGAGTTTCCAGCAGTGACTTTTCCGATTTTCGGGACAAATGCGGAGGGAAGATTTTGCAGAACTTCCATGGTGATGCCCGGTCTGAAATGTTCATCTTTGTCAAAAATCAGAGGATCTTTTTTACGGCGTGGGACGGACACGGAAACGATTTCATCTTTAAAATCACCTTCCATTGTCGCCCGTTCCGCATTATTATGACTTCTTAACGCCACCTCATCCATGGCTTCCCGGCTGATGTTATGCTTTTGTGCGATAAACTCTGCCGTATGTCCCATGATATAAGGTTTTCCGATAAACATGGAGTATGGCGCCTGGCTGGAATCCACCGGCCCTTCTTCGGGCAGGGGCATGACATAGGAACCGCAATGAAGCGCTCTGATCAGGGCGT
>JAOZOL010000709.1 GCA_029933295.1 Desulfobacterales bacterium
AGTGTCAATAATTTTTCGCTTTTTTTCTGGCAGTACCCTGAAGTTGTGTTTTGATCCCTTTACAGATTTATATCAATGAGGCTAAACTTTGCCGATATACTCCACGCAGCAGTCAGACGGCCGTGCGGAGCGCGGGACATTTAAAAAGTCCCGCAGCACGGACAAGGCTGACTGCGATTTTCTGAGATATTTTCAGATGGCAGAGCCTTTCGCAAATTGTTTTTCTATTTCCTGCTCTTTGAGAAGATTAATATTCAGATAACGTTGTTGCCCCCATCGGGTGCCGGCTATGTGGCGGAGCCTGGCAGCGCAAAGCATTAGAGCTGAATTGCCATCAGGGAAAGCTCCAACAACTCGAGTACGACGGCGGATTTCCCTCATGATTCGTTCCAGAGCATTATTGGTACGGATCCGCTGCCAGTGGGTTGGGGGGAAATGGTAATAAGTGAAGGTCTCAATGATGCTGTCCTCGATTTTCTTTGCAGCTTTGGGAAGTTTCATATCCTTAAGCTTTTGGCAGACGGCCTCTGATTTTTCCAAAGCTGCCTCTAAATCTTCTGATGCATGTATAGCTTTGAGCATAGCCGCGACTTCAGCCATCTTTTTTCTCGGAACCACGCTGAAAACATTGCGATAAAAGTGAACCATGCAGCGTTGCCATTTGGTTTGTGGATAATATTCCGCCAGGGATTCCACCAGGCCCATGCAGGCATCGGTGATGAAAAGCCGGACTCCTTTCAGACCTCTTTTTTTGAGGTACTGCAGGAAACTGGACCAGCCGGCCTTGTCTTCTTTGGCACCCTCTGCGACACCAAGGACTTCACGAAAGCCCTGATCATTAACGCCAATGGCAACCAGTACCGAGACATTGCTTACTTCTCCGGCCCAGGAGCGTTTCAGGACGATGCCATCAAGATAAACATAAGGGAAATCACCAATTATTGGTCGGTTTCTCCAGGCTTCAATATTTTTGTAAACTTTCTTATTCAGATTGCTGATGGTACCAGGACTTACCTTGGTACCCCATAATGATTCGGTAATATCTTCAATGCGTCGGACAGAAACACCGGCAAGATACATTTCAA
>JAOZOL010000255.1 GCA_029933295.1 Desulfobacterales bacterium
TTTTTAAGTTTTTCAACCACTGCATTCAACCATTCTTCGGTGAACATTTTCATAACAATTCTCCTTTATAATATTAATAAACATATCATGCGATTTACGGCCAGGCCAAAAGAATATCCTTAAATACCCAATTGCGCGGCATGTGTTTTATTATTCAACAACGTCCATTTTAAGAGTTTTTCGATTGCCGAAGGCAATTGGCCAAAATGGTCAACAAACTGAATGGTCTTTCCGTACTGTTTCTGCATGGCATCACGATCTTTATAGGCAACCCCCAAGGTCACCAGATGGATATGGGAGGTCCTGCAATGATCTATTCCGAACCGGACATCGCATCCGAAATTCGATTCACCATCCGTAATATGGATAATAAATCGTCGTTTTTCATCATCCGGCATAAAATGTGCCGCGCCAATAATTGCCTGACCGGATGCTGTTTGTCCGCAGGGAGGAATGGACAGGATGCGTTTTTCTTTAATCAAATTTGAAATCATACAGACACCTTCCACCTCAAAATAAGCAAACGCCTGAAGCCTGTTTTCAAATCCGGAAAACGCCTTATGAATGGTTCCAAGGGTGTTTTCCACCATTTGCCATTTGGGACCTTTCATGGAGCCGGTTGCATCGACCAATAAACAAATATTCCAATCCAAAAGAGGGATTTTTTGTTTTTCAAAAAAACAGCGGCCGTTTATCGGTGCCCGATACAATTTACGACGGTCGACTCTTCCGGATGTAAGCCCCCTGTTTAAAATTGTTTTCCGATCCGAATAATTCTGCAAAATTCCTTTCAAACGGGCTACGAGCTTGTAATCAATGACCGGATGTGCAGGAATATTGAAATCCCACCTTGAAGTGGGGGCAATATCTTTGTTATCATGACCGACAACTGATCGGATAATCGGCGTTATATCCGATGAATTGTATGCGAGTCTTTCTTCTATATTCTGGATCGTAGTTTTAGACAGGTGAGGTGAGGACTGTTTTTGCTGTTGTTGCGTTTTTTTCTTCTGCCGGGGGGCCTCCGGATACCAGCAAAGTGTTTTGTCACAAATCACCCACGATGAAATTGACTCTTTAATTTTTTCAAATGCTTTAATATATAACCGGCTTCTGAGTTCACAGCGCCCGGTAACGCCTTTATTATCTAAACCGCCGACCGTCACTATTTCGCGAGCCAAATCAGACAGTATTTCCAGGGGCGGTTTATAAGGTGGTTTAATATTTGGAATGTCTTCTCCAAAAAAAATCCGCCACCAGTGGTGTACGAGCATATCTACGGAAATGCGCTTTTCCCCCAGAAATTGTAATGCCCGTTCCATGGCAACTTTTCTGGCAATACGGGTATACAGACCAAGCACGGATTTATCAGCCAGGGAATCAACGTAAATATTTTCTCCGGTATATATAATTTTATGGAAAACTATTTTTTCAAACATTTTCATTTTGGGGATGTTTTCTTCAACTGTTTTCCACAAATAATCACTCCATTCAGTCTGATGCATGGCTTCATGGACGACGACACCGACAAGGTAATCAAATTTCGGGATCGGGACAGGGTAATTACCCATTATTGCGCTTGGGTCAAGTATAATATGTCCATTTGTGTTGTGAGACATACCGGCCCATTCGACCTGACCGGCATTTCTGCCGATATGGCCGGCAACTTTGTTGAGCGCGCGAAGGATATTTGCCAGTTCGGAAGCTTCAATAGAAGATGTATTTTTTCTCCAATAATCAGAGATCCCGCGCTGGTTGCCACAGATCATATCAATAAGAAGAGTCAGGGGATCCTCATTAACTATATTGACCCCTATCCCTGATTTCGGGTCATACATATTATACTTATTAATAGTTTTTGTAGCCTGAGCCGGCATCACAATTTTTTTCTCCTGTTTTTACATGAATGGAGAGAAGAACAGATTCAAGAACATCCCTGCTGACCTGCAGGCTGTTAATGAAAGCTTCCCGGACAGTCGCGCCCACTGCCACCATTTCGGCAATCATCAATGTATGCCGGGTTGATACGATAATCGGTTCCTTAGAGTTTCCTCGCAGCTGGTTGGCAATATTGACGATGGTCAGAGCATCGGATTCCGAAATACCGGTTTTAAGGTGAATGACTCTGGTTTCAATGTCCATCGGCAGATAATCAAGAATGGTTGTATAGAAACGATCCCGCAGTGCGGCATCAAGCGCTTCTGTGCCAATAAACTCTTCACCTTCGTTGAGCGTAGCAAGAAATACAACACCGGGGGCTACCCGAATCTCACCAATTTCATCAAGCCATAGTTTTCTGTCCTCAGCCAGGACCGAAAAAAGCATATTCAGGGCCTTGGGGTGCTCGGGCCGGTTTATTTCCTCCAGGTGAATCACGCAATTCGGAGTCTGGATCGCCTGGGGAAATAAGAATGACTGAAAAAAAGTCTCCCCATCCTTTAACCGGTGTTCTCCGAATAACTGACCGGGCTCCGAAAGGATACCGATTTGGAAGGTTGCCAGTGGTCTTTTGTTCCGTGCGGCAAATTGTTTTACCAGCGTGGATTTTCCACACCCCTGCTTGCCGGCAATAAGGACATTTACCGGATGCCGTTTCGAAAGCAGATCGATCCGCTTGAGGTTATTGATTGTGTCTTCCTGTAAAAAAAAATTCTCTTCCGGAATAGGAATAGTGCTCTCAAGGTTAAAATTTGTCATCTTTTTTATCGCTTTCCATAAAACAGTTTATAGAAAAATGGCTCTCTGTCGTTTTTTGATAAACGCGTCCAGCGCCGGAATGTTCCACCTGAGATTCATTTTTCGCAATTTTCGGATAATTTCCCTGGCAGTTTCTTTACGTTCCGGCTCTGCCGTACTTGAAATCAATTCCAGTTGTTTTGACAACTCTTTCATCTCATCTTGTTCTTTTTCCAAGCCTTCAGCTCTTGAAAACAGGCATTTGTTCCCGCACCTCGGGCACTCGCGGAGGTCAGCCTCCCCGCAGGCCGGTCAACCGGCTTTACATAGATATTTAAAATCATGATACTCGGAAGAATATCCGCATTTAATACACGTCATCTCCATTTTATCAGCTCCTTATGTGACATGACCCGTTAACACTAAATCCAAGCCCGGATACCCTGATGTTTCACAAGGTACCCGGCTTGTTTTCGTTATTTATCAAGATTTGCCATTTGACGTTGTGTTCTTCTATAATGGGGATCCGCACACTCGGTGGCGTCTGTGTCAATAATCGCCATTTTTTCATAGTATTTACATTTGGAAGTATCCATATTGAACATGGTTACCAGGGACGCTTCGCCCTCCAGAATATAAACCGGTGGCTCTTTCGTGACATCGCTTCCCATTTTTAAAACAGTACAATACCCGCTGCCGTCGGACCCATAGGCATTTTCTGAAAACTTTTTGCATTTACCGCAAGCTATCTCCGGAACATGCTCCCGGCCTTCGACACCCTTTGCCGTGGATCTGCTTTTTGCCTGGGCATCACGTATTTGAGCCCAGTCACCGCCGCGTGTTTTTCTTTTTCTTGCCATGGTGAATCTCCTTATTAATACTTTTTCAGGGAAACCAACTCAAAAATATCCTTAAATAGAATTGGACTCATGGAAACCGAAACTTTAATCAGCTGCCAGTCCTTCAATCCCTGCGGATTTGCCCCATGGGGAGTCTCCTGCTTTGATAGTCCTAACTGACTCTTCTTTTAATTGATCAACCCCGTTCCACGCCTGGCATTTTGGGCATTGCCGCATGGATAAAGACGCATCGATCCGGGGATTATAAAGATACCTGAATTCGCTGATAGGCCCCTCAAAATCACAACTAATGCATTTCATTTTATGCTCCTTTTAATTTTGTTGACGTAAGTAAGGTGATGTTGTCTGAAATACGGCATTGGGAATCCTCCTGCCAATGGATGGTGAAGGAGGGTTCCCGTAACCGTTTAACTTACAGCCCCACAATCGATCTTTGAATAATATTGTCCTGGGTTTTTCGGCTGATGTCTACAAAATGCGCGCTGTATCCGGCCACCCGCACAATCACTTCCGCATATTTTTCCGGGTCTGACTGAGCAGCCCTCAGGGTTGTGTCATCCACCATATTAAACTGCACATGATCCAAACCCAGATCCGCCCATGTATCCATATAGGACTTCCAGAGTTTAAACCCTTTTTCACCGGAAAGCTGGGTCGGTGAAAGGCGCTGGTTCAACAGGAAAGCACGGCCGTCTTTAACA
>JAOZOL010000256.1 GCA_029933295.1 Desulfobacterales bacterium
AACAATATTAATATGTAAACCCACATTTATGGCCTTGACTTGTTAAAAAGCTTTTCATGGTAATGAATTACCACTGTATTAGAAAAACAACTTATCAATCAATTCAAACGATTACGAATGAGTTGTTTGGAAGTTCTTCAAAATTAATTGACTATATCATCACAAACCATTTTAAAAATCAAGGCGTACAAATTTCTGGCCCAAGTGCATACCTGCAAAAAATAAATTTATAAACCCAAAATTTTTTCTACTCATTTTATATAATACGATCAAGTAAAATTAACTTTAACGTTAATTTTATCCAGTGTAATTAAAAAGTTCCATTTTATTTTTATTTTGACATATTTATTTTTCCAGCACGCCGTCGTGCTTTAGTCTGTCAAAAGGGTTGACAAATTTTTTAATATAAATAATTGTTTATAGGATTATTTTAGGGCTACCATACTGCAATTATAGGATATAATTGTAACTTGACAGATGGTGAAAAGTGGGCCGGCAACTTTTTTTTTCATGATTTTCCGGCTTTCGAATAACCCGGCAAAATTCAGGTAATATGTCATGGTATGGCTGATTAGGGTGTGTAAGCTTTTTTATAAATTTATCTGTAACTATTATTAGATGTTAAGTGATAATCCTATGAGAGACGATATTATTGAAATCCGATGGCATGGACGAGGCGGGCAGGGCGCGATAACGGCGGCAAAGATTGTCGCAAATGCGGCATTTATTTCCGGTTACAGCGGTGTTGTGATGGCGCCTACGTTCGGTACCGAAAGGAGAGGCGCACCGGTGCTGACTTCACTCAAAATTTCAAAACAAAAAATTTATGACCTGTCTCCGATTACGGAACCGAACATGGTGGTTGTTTTAGATCACCTGATTGTGGACGAGGTCAATGTTACGGGCGGGATGAAACCCGGCGGGCTCATCGTGATCAATACGCCGAAGCATCCGGATGATTTTGATTTTGAGAATTTGAAAGTCGCCACCGCTGACGTCACAACAATTGCAGGTGAAGTCGGGCTTCCGCCTGGCGTTGTGAATACCGGAATTATCGGTGCATTTGCGAAAGCCAGTGATTTCATCGGGCTTGATGTTCTTGCCCGGGCCATTGAAGATGAATTTAAAGGAAAACATCCTCAAAGAAATTCCAAGGCCGCCAGGATTACCTATAAAAATACGATTGTTGGAGAAAAGTGATGAAAAAGGAAAAGTTCGGTTGCCGAATATCCCATAGTGAACCAGGACCGGGGGATGGCGGCAGGACAGGGTCGTGGCGGGTCAAGCGACCGGTTATTGATCTGGAAAAATGTATACCGGCGAAAACAAAAAAAGCGGCCTGTTTTACGTGCTGGCTGTTCTGTCCGGACGGTGTTATTACAAAAACCATACCGCCGACCATTGATTATGAATACTGCAAAGGATGTGAAATATGTGCTCAAGAATGTCCGGTCGGAGCTATAACCATGGTTGAGGAAACCGTCTTTATTACAGAGGAGAAATAGTTGTATGCATATTATTGAATCCGGCAATGTCGCGGCTGCAAACGGCGTGAAACTGGCGAATGTTAAGGTGATCGCCGCTTACCCCATTACGCCGCAGACGCCGCTGACGGAAAAACTCTCTGAATTTGTTGATGCCGGAGAGATGGACGCGCAATATATTCCGGTTGAAAGCGAACACAGTGCGCTTTCCGTTTGCATCGCGGCATCAAGTACCGGCTCCAGGGCGTTCACCGCCACAAGCGCCAATGGCTTGCTATATATGAATGAACAGCTTCACTGGGCGGCTGGTGCCAGACTGCCCATTGTCATGTGTGTGGTTAATCGGGGCATAGGATCGCCATGGACGGTCTGGAATGATCATCAGGACGCCATTTCCCAGCGTGACACCGGATGGATTCAGCTATACTGCTGTGATCATCAGCAAATTATCGATACCGTAATCCAGGCGTTTTATCTGGCGGAGACGGTCAGCGTTCCGGTGATGGTCTGTTATGACGGATACATCCTGTCGCATACCTATATGCCTTTTGAAATACCGAAACAGGCTGATGTGGATAAATTTTTGCCCTCTTTTAAACCGGAATACGCTTTAAACCCGAATCAACCGGCAAATCTGAATACGGTGACGCTGCCGGATGTCAGACCGGATGTGCGGGGAGATATGGCTCCGGGGTACATGGAGATCCGCCATAATCTTCATGCGGATATGAGGGACGCCATTGATGTAGTCGGTGATATAGACAAAAAATTCAATCAGATATTCGGCCGGGGTGAAAATCCTTATATTGAAACATACCGCTGCGATGCTGCGGAATTTGTGGCTGTCTGTCTGGGATCACTTTCCTATCATTTAAGAGATGTAGTGGATATTTTGCGTGAAGAAGGAATTCCGGTGGGGGTCGCCGGACTCAGGCTGTATCGTCCGTTTCCGGACCAGGCGATCAGAGACATGCTTGCCGATTTAAAAGGGGTGATTGTTTTTGAAAAAGCGTTAAGTTACGGAAATCAGGGTGCGTTATTTGCAGATATCAAAGCAGCTCTATACAGTTCAAAAAATCGGCCGAAGGTTCATAATTACATCCTTGGCCTTGGCGGCAGGGAAATAAAAACAGCCCACCTGGTTGATGCCCTTCGCAATTCATGCGTGGACACGGATAAGGTCGGTGACACGCCGGTGTGGATCGGGCTGAAGATGTAGATAAGGAAATATAATGACTGAAAAAACAACCATACTCAATCTTTCCGAAGATGAACTGGTTCACCCGGGAAACCGGGCGTGTGCCGGATGCGGACTTTCCATTGTCTATCGGATCGGACTCAAAGCACTGGGAAGAGATACCATTCTTGTTGTACCGCCCAGTTGCCTGACCGTTTTACAGGGGTTGTATCCCATTGCAGCTACTCAGCTGCCCTGTTTAAATGTAACTTTTGCTTCTACTGCTGCGGCCGCGACCGGTGTTTTAGGCGCTTTAAAAGCCCAGGGTAGAGAATCCACCCTTGTTGCTGCATGGGCAGGCGATGGCGGGACCAGCGATATTGGTATTCAGGCATTATCCGGTGCCTGTGAACGGGGTGAGAATTTTATTTTTATCTGCTATGACAATGAAGCCTATATGAATACGGGCGTGCAGCGGTCCGGCACCACGCCACAGGGCGTCATTACAACAACCACACCGTTTAGCGGTAAATCTCAGAAGAAAAAAGATGTGCCTTCAATTATTGCTGCCCATGGAATCGATTATGTGGCCACCGCTTCCGCCGCCTATCCCCTGGATTTATATGATAAAATCGTAAAAGCAAAAACCATGAACGGCCCGAAATATATTCATATCCATACTCCATGTCCGGCTGGCTGGGGTTTTAATCCGCGATTTACGGTAAAAATCGGAAAACTTGCCGTGGAAACCGGGCTCTATGATCTCTATGAAATTGAAAACAACAAATGGCGGTTGACCGGTGCTTCAAAAAAACTGATCGGAAAAAAGCGGACCCCGGTCAATGAATATTTCAATACTCAAAACCGTTTTAAGGCATTGTCAGACGAACAGATCTCTGATATTCAGAAAGAGGTCGATATTAAATGGCAATCGTACGATGAAACTTACGGAAATTAAGCTGTCGGTAATTACGATAACTGCAAAATTCAGGTTTTAAATCGTTTGCCTATCATTATTTTCTCCGCCTGCAATGAGAAAGGCGTATTTCAACCGGTTTGCTAATTATTTGTGAAAATACAGATTTAATTTGGTTTGTTAATTTAATTGCATCATAAAGAATCTATTTATCTTGTCGATCTAAAAGACCAAGGGAAAAGTTAATCCACAAGATTTAGAGGGTTCCAAAAAGTGAACAAAAGAGTTGATTACTATTGGTATGGTGGCAAAAATATCGGTTTTAGAGCTGGCGGATAGTGGCAAGGATGTTGATTGTTTTCGGATCTCATTTTCTGAACATTATCGTAATATTCCTGCACCGCATATAATCATTGATCATAAGTTTTAAAAGGGCCTGGTCATCACAATATTTGGAAATCAATAGCCACACAGCATATTGTGCCGGCAATAAGTCGATAAAATGGTAGGTTATTATCGATAGCCCCTGCTTTTTGAAACTTTTGCAATACTGTCGGAACATCGTTGGATTTTTCACCGTGGATCAGAATTTTTCCGGCATAACCGATCGCTCCTCCTAAAGCCATTCCCGAACACGCCATAACAATAAAATACCT
>JAOZOL010000257.1 GCA_029933295.1 Desulfobacterales bacterium
ATCCCTTATCAGGATATTATTAAAGCACGACTTGTCAATTATGACGGAGATAATAAATGCTTATAACAGACATGAAACGTGTGATTGAGCAGGTTAGCCGGGATAAAGGCATTGAATTCAACGTACTGGTAAAAGCTTTGGAAGAGGCCATGCGTTCTGCCGCAAAAAAGCAGTTCGGCACCCAGATTGATATTGAGATTCAATACAACGAAGAAACCGGTGAACTGGAGGTGTTCCAGTTTAAAGAAGTGGTTGAAAACGTCACGGACCAGGCTTTCCAGATCAATATGGAAGACGGCCGGAAACTGGACCCGGAATGTGAAATTGGTGACAGTCTGGGTACTAAAATGGACACCACCACCTTTGGCAGAATTGCCGCACAATCGGCCAAACAGGTTATAATTCAGAAGATGAAAGTCGCCGAACGTAGCGCAGTGTATAACAGCTTTATTGGCCGCCAGGGGGAAATTATTAATGGAATCGTTCAGCGGGCCACCAGGAATGAAATCATCGTCAACCTGGGACAGGCGGAAGCGGTTCTGCCGAAACGGGAACAAATTGCAGGCGAAGGATACCGCCGGGGAGACCGGATCAGGGCCTATATTGTTAAAGTCCTTGAAGAAAGCCGGGGGCCGCAAATTGTGCTGTCACGAACCCATCCGGGTTTTTTGATTAATCTGTTTAAAACAGAAGTTCCTGAAATTAATGAGGGAATTGTTAATATCATGTCAGCTGCCCGTGAAGCCGGAAGCCGGGGGAAAATTGCTGTAAGCTCAAATGATGCCGATATCGACCCGGTAGGCGCGTGTGTCGGCATTAAAGGGAACCGGGTTCAAAGTGTTGTCCAGGAACTCAAAGGTGAAAAAATAGATATCATTCCCTGGCATATGGATCCTGCGAAGTTTGTATGCAATGCCCTGGCACCTGCTGAAGTTTCGCGGGTCATTATCGACGAGGTCAACCACACCATGGAAGTGGTTGTTCCCGATGATGCCCAGTCCATAGCCATTGGAAGAGGCGGACAAAATGTGCGCCTTGCATCAAAACTGGCGGGGTGGCATCTTGATGTTAAAAGTGTGACAGATTACGAAGACAGTATCAAAATCGGATTTGATTCATTGATGAATCTGCCCGGGATGAATAAAACATTGGCTGATATTCTGTTTAAAGAAGGCTTCTTTTCAGTTGAAGATCTGACAAAAGTGTCTGTTGAAGAACTTGTCGATATTACACATATCACTGAAGAAGAGGCCGGGGCTTTTATCAAACATGCTGAAAATGCAATCGTTCAGGCCGGAATAGATAAAAAAATTGCAGCAGAGACCGCTTTATCGGATACGGATAGCAAAGATGCGCCAGACGAAACGGCGCCAGATGTGGATACCAAAGATGTATCAGATGAAACAGATACCGGCACTGAAAATGAAAATGTGCCAGAGACCGAAACAACGGAAGATACGAACACTGAAAATGATGATGAGACAGTCGAACCGACAACAGACGATGAAGAACCGTCTGAATAACTAACACATAAACACTGATCCCGGTTTGAAACAAACGAGGGGGATGGATGGCAAATATCAGAGTATACGAACTCGCCAGAGAACTCAACATGGAGAACAAGGCGCTCCTGGAGAAAATAAAAGATTTGGCCATAACGGTCAAAAGTCATATGTCAACTTTAGACGATAGCGATGTGGTCCGAATCAAGGAAGATCTTTTCGGCCCCAAAAAGCCGGCGGAAATTGTTGAAGACAAACGGATTAAGCCCAACGTTATTCGACGGCGACGCAAGCGCGTCACCGCTGCGCCTGTTGAACCGGAAGTCGCCGAAACAGGCGACGTGATGGCTGAAAAAGAAGCCGATCCCTTAAAAAAAGAAATTAAAAAGACAAAAAAATCCGAAGAAGCGCCTGAATCAATTGCTGAAACAGAAGATAAAGAAGTTTCGGAGAAACCCGCTGTTGAAGAACCAAAAGTTGAAAAAGATGATGACACAATTGCGGCTAAACCAGATGTAAAAGAAACGCCCGAACCTATAGAGCCGGAAAAACCGCAGACCGAAGTAAAAGAAGCCGAAAAAAAGCCGGTTGCCAAACCAAAATCAAAACGCAAGGTCAAAAAAGGTACGCCGGCTAAAATAATCAGCCTGCCCAAAGAACCGGTTGAACCAAAAAGAACGGACAAGCCTGTTTCCGCAAAGAAAACAAAACCCAAAAAATTCGTCAAGGGCGGAAAAAAGAAATCCACTGTTGTTGAATCAGAACAATTGCAGCCGCCCATGCCGAAAAGCGTCGAAGCGGTCGGAAAAAAGAAAGGGAGGAAAAAAAGAGAACAGCCCAAAGAGGTTGATGCCATCAAAAAGCCCCGGAAGATGAGGCCTTTTCCGAGGCGCAAAGAAGTGGTGGAAGGATCTGCCCTTTACGACAAGGGCTTCGGCAGATCCCGAAAGGGGCGAAAAAATAAAAAAGCCCGGGTTGCGGGGGGACAAAAAACTCAAATTACAATACCAAAGGCCATCAAACGCCGGTTTAAAATTGACGACACCATTGTGCTGGCAGACCTTGGCAAAAGAATGGGCATCAAGGCAAATGAACTCATTGCCAAATTGATGGGCATGGGCATGATGGTTACGGTGAACCAGACCATAGATTTTGACACAGCTGTTTTGGTGGCAACGGAATTCGGGTTTGAACTGGAAAAAGCCACGTTTGAAGAAGAAACCATCATCAAGACAGAAGTGGATGATCCCTCTCAACTACTCCCAAGACCACCGGTGGTCACCATCATGGGGCATGTGGATCATGGGAAAACATCCCTGCTGGATGTTATCCGACGGTCAAAAATAACAGATTTTGAAGCCGGCGGCATTACTCAGCATATCGGCGCTTATCATGTAAAACTTGAAAACGGCGACATTGTATTTCTTGACACACCGGGACATGAAGCCTTTACCGCAATGCGTTCACGCGGTGCCCATGTAACCGATATTGTTATCCTGGTTGTAGCAGCAGACGACGGTGTCATGCCGCAGACCATCGAGGCCATTGATCATGCAAAAGCCGCCGATGTACCTATTATTGTTGCGGTAAATAAAATCGATAAAGATGGCGCAGATCCGGAACGCATCAAAAGAGAACTTTCAGAAAAAGGCCTTTCCCCGGAAGACTGGGGCGGGGATACGATATTTGTAGAGGTATCCGCAAAGCAGCAAATCGGCATTGATGATCTTTTGGAAATGATTTTGCTTCAGACAGAAGTGTTGGAATTAAAAGCAAATCCAAATAAGCCGGCCACGGGGCACATTATTGAATCCAGACTGGATACCGGAAGGGGTGCGGTTGCGACCGTTCTTGTTAAAAGCGGAACCCTTCGCATTGGTGATCCCGTTGTCTGCGGCATGTATTACGGAAAAATCCGGATTATGTTTGATGACCTAGGGAATCAGATTAAAGAAGCCGGCCCGGCAATACCGGTTGAAATCGTCGGCCTTTCCGGGGTTCCCATGGCGGGCGACGAACTTGCCGTGCTTTTGGCAGAAAAGGATGCCAAGCAGGTCAGCGGCCACCGGCTTCAAAAACAGCGCGCCAAGGAACTTGCCCGCACCAGCCGGTTAAGCCTTGAAAAACTTTACGAAAAATTAATGGAAGGGGAGGTCAAGGATTTAAACCTCATCATCAAGGCGGATGTCCAGGGCTCCATAGAAGCTCTAAAAGATTCGCTCACCAAACTGTCCATCGATGAGGTGAAGATCGGTGTCATTCATTCCGCAGTCGGCCCCATTCGTGAATCAGACATATCCCTGGCAGCGGTATCAAATGCGATTATTTTGGGTTTTAATGTCCGGCCCACCGCCAAGGTGGCCATGATTGCCGAAGAAGAAAATGTGGATATCCGGTATTATGACATCATTTATAATGCCATCAAAGAGATCAAAGACGCCGTATTCGGCATGATGGATGCAAAATTTGAGGAACGGGTGATGGGTGAGGCTGAAGTCAGAGAGACCTTCCATGTCCCCAGTATCGGCACCATTGCCGGGTGTTATGTCACAAGCGGCAAAATAAAGAGAGCCAGCCAGGTACGCCTTATCAGAGACGGCATTGTCACCTATGACGGCAAAATTGCGACCCTGAGACGATTTAAGGATGACGCGAAAGAGGTTGCCCAAAATTATGAATGCGGTATTCACATTGAAAACTATAATGATATTAAAATCGGCGATATCAT
>JAOZOL010000710.1 GCA_029933295.1 Desulfobacterales bacterium
CCTTTATTTTCAATTGATAAAAAAGTTCTTATCAATTTTCATGCAAAATTCAGGTTGTACTTCAATTGCTCGGCACCAAAGCAGGTGCGGTGGCCTGTGAATGCTTATAAATCTTTTGGTTGCACCTGTTGAATAAATCAAGGTATAAAAAGATTATGACTTCCCCCAAAACGCTGCTTTCTGCATGGAATTTGCGACCCAAAAAACAGTTTGGCCAGAATTTTCTGCATGATCCGTCAACAGCCAAAATGATTGTCAACCGATCCCTTCTGGCAGCAGATGATATTATCCTTGAAATCGGGGCAGGGTTGGGTGCTTTGACCATTCCTGTGGCACAAATTGTAAAATACGTGTATGCGGTGGAAAAAGATGATGAAATCGCAAGTGTTTTGAAAACAGAATTGAGCAATCATGCCATTGATAACGTTATTTTATTAAATAAAGATATTCTCAATGTGGATATTGCAAAAATCGGTGATCAGGAAGGCTGTAAACTGATTGTTTTAGGAAATCTTCCGTATAATATTTCTTCCCAGGTCCTTATTGCGTTGATTAATGCGAAACGATCCATTAATCGGGCTGTGTTGATGTTTCAAAAGGAGGTGGCCCGACGGTTGTGTGCCGGTCCCGGAAGCAAAGATTACGGCAGGTTGTCCGTGATGCTTCAGTATTGTGCGGATGTGAAAAAGGTGGCCACAATCGGTGCCCATCAATTTTTGCCAAAGCCGAAAATTGCTTCCGAAGTGATTGAAATTAAGTTTAAAGAAATCATTGACGAACCGGTCGCTGATGAAGAACTGTTTTCTATGGTTATCAAGGCGGCTTTTTCAACAAGAAGAAAAATATTAAAAAATGCCCTGATAAATATCGGGATGAACATGAACCCAAAGGACATTGTGAATGTTTTGACAACTGCCGCCATTGACCCGTCAAGGCGTGCAGAATCCCTTTCAGTGCCGGAATTTGTTTTGCTGGCCAATGCTTTTTATACATTTAAATACTCCTTACACCGTTAAGCTAAAAAGCTTCCAACGAACTGAGTTTCCATATTAAATGTAGTTGACCAAGTTCGTTGCATAA
>JAOZOL010000258.1 GCA_029933295.1 Desulfobacterales bacterium
TGATCCTGGCCATTTCCTCTCTTATCTGCCTGTTTTGTACCTTCGTGATGAAAGAGACCTGCCAATCACGATAGGCAACTGTACTTGCGGAATATATTTCCCAGGAAGCTGTACTGCTGCTCTACAACCAGTTTAATGGCATCTTGCTTGAATTATTTCGTATATTTTGGCCGTTTTTGTTTTTCAGTCATTGGACACCTCGCTTACTGGTTTTGCTGTTTAATGATTCATAGCAGAGGGTCCGTTAAAATCAAGCCACATCAGTATGGCTGCATTTTGAATTTTTATAACTCTGTACCCCATGCTGTCTTTATCAAAATCATTCTGTTCATATTCACACCATACTGAGTTCAAGTTTGTGTTTTATCTTTTCCCAGCCGGGGATAACAGAATCAAGCAGCTTATAAAATTCGGGGCTGTGATCATGGTATTTCAAGTGACACAACTCGTGGGTTACAACATAATCAATGCATTCCTTTGGAGCTCTGACCAGTTCCGTATTAAGCGTCACCGTGCCTTTATCTGAAAGGCTGCCCCACCTTTTTTGCATTCGCTTGATCGATAAATTGGGTTTTCCAGAATCGAAACTGTTGAATTTTTGCCAGCCTGCCTTTGCCCGCACGGCAGACAGACAGCGATCCATGCTCCCCTTGAATTGTATCTGAGATTTCTCCAAATACCACTTGTTCAACAGCTTTTTGGCTATTTCCGGTGTTGGTGAACCCCGAGTGGTAATATGAAAAAATCCCCGGGTTAGTTTTACTGAATCTTCTGAGCCTTCCGTCAGTTTTAAGCGATATTGCTTTCCAAGATACAGGTGGGTTTCACCATTTACATAGCATCGATCAGGTGTTTTGGGATTAAACTGTCTGAAGTAGTTCAGCTGCCTGAGAATCCAACGTGCTCTTTTATTTAACTTTTTCTCGATCAATGAAATATCGGAGTCCATCGGTGCTTTGACAATGACGGTACTGTCAGGATGTACCGCAATTTCCATTGTTCTCCTATCACAATGAAAGAGACTGTAATCAATGGTCTTGCGCCCATAAACAAGCGATCGTTTATTGTTATGGATTGCTGCCTCCATCATTTGTAACTTCGGTGTTTTGCCACCTGCAGAACCTTTTCGATGATGTCATCCATCTGATCCAGCGACAATTCAATACCTTTTTTTGTTTTAAGTTCATCATAGAGGTAATCGTCGATCTCATTAACCGTTTGTTTCTGGGCATCCTCATCATCCCAGAAATGAACTTTTTTGTATTTTTCCAAAATGCCGTGTAGAGCAATGGCCGTATCTGCGGTGGCAGATTCAAGGTTTTCTTCACTTAGATTCTGTTTTTTGAGAAACGGTTTCAGCACCCCATAATAAGCCATGGCATCCTCGTTACCGGAAAGTTTATCAGGAATATCATCGTGAACCTTACCTACGATTTTGTTCCGGATATCAACGACTTTGTTCAGATAATCCAGATCTGATATCCTTTTTGCCCTGAAATCTTCAATGGCCCGTTGGATCAGCTTTGAAAATTTCTCATAAAAAGCAGGATCTTCATCCATTTTTTCGGTAATTACTTTTTTTGTGGCGTGCGCAATCGTGTCGGCTTTGGAGGCTGTCGTCTTTTGGGTCTGATATATTCCTTGTTCCTCTTTCACCTGGCTGAACATTTTATCATCAAAGATATTGACCGGTTCGTTAAGCTGGATAACCTCATTGGCCTGAATGTGGGTATCCAACAGCTTCTTGATTTTCGGTTCATAATCCCGGTAATCAATAGCCTCGGCATAACGCAACTTCACGGATACTTTGAGAGACTGGAACTTCCGAAGATCCGCTTTATATCGGGACAGAGTTTTTTCATCCGTCTCGGACAGAAACTTTTCGGAAGAAAGGGCGATAGCAAGGGTTTTACCAAATTTAGACAGACGACTGTAAAACTCATCCCTAAGCTCATCATCAGCAAGTAAAACCTCATATGCCTCTTCATCGTAAGAGTGTTTTACGGTTTTAAAAAGATCCCACAGATCCGAATAGTGCGCCGGCAGTTTTTCAATTTCACTGTTGATGGAGGTCAGGGTGCCAACAAGATCCGATTCGTCAAATCCTTCAAACGCACTGTACATAGTCAGGGCTTTATCCAGTTCACCAAGAACATTTGCATAATCGACGATAAAACCGAACTCCTTGCCTTCATGGATCCGGTTGACCCGCGCAATAGCCTGAAGCAACGAATGTTCCCTGAGAACTCTGCATAAATAAAGTACCGCGTTTCTTGGTGCATCAAAACCGGTTAAGAGCTTATCGACGACAATAAGGATTTCGGGATTGCTTCCGTGTTTAAACTGGTTGATGAGTTGCTTGGTATACTCATCCTCGCTGCCATAGCGTTTCATCATTTTCTGCCAGAACTTTACCACGTCATCAGTCGTTTCATCGTCCGTCTCTTCATACCCTTCACGCATATCCGGAGGGGAAATAACAACTTCCGAACTGACCATGCCGATGTCATTCAAATACGCATGGTATTTAAGAGCCGAAGCCTTGTTCGGCGAGACAAGTTGTGCCTTGAACCCGGTGCCCTGCCAATTGGCCCGAAAGTGTTCACTGATATCAAAGGCTCTCATGTAAATGACCTGATCAGCCTTGTTCAGCATTTCCGCCCGAGCATATTTGCGTTTCAGGTCCGCCTGCTGCTCTTTGCTCAACCCTTGGGTATGACGTTCGAACCAGAGGTCCACGACAGCCTTGTTCTGGGTCATCTCCACATGCCGTCCTTCATACAAGAGAGGAACGACCGCGCCGTCTTCTACCGCCTGTGAAATGGAGTAATGCGGCTCCACCAGTTCTCCGAACCTGGTGAAGTTGTTTTTCTCTTTCTTCAGCAACGGAGTACCGGTAAATCCCAGATAGCAGGCATGGGGAAACATCTGGCGCATGCGGGCGGAAAACGAGCCGAACTGGGTACGGTGGCTTTCATCCACAAGAATGAAAATATCGGGGGATTTATCCTGGTATTTCTTTACCGCATAAGCCTTGTCGAATTTATGAATGAGCGTCGTGATAATGCCGGAGTTCTTTTCGGCTACCAACTCCAGCAGATTTCTTCCCGATGTTGCCCGATTGGCTTCCAGTCCGCAGGCGGCAAAAGTATTGCCCAGCTGCTTGTCCAGGTCATCCCGATCGGTGACCAGAACAATGCGAGGATTCAAAACTTCCGGATTCAAGGCCAGATTGCGCGTCAGCATAACCATGGTCAGGGATTTTCCCGATCCCTGTGTGTGCCAGATAACACCTCCCTTGCGGGAACCGCTGCCGTCAAAATGTTTGACCCGATTCAGAATGGATTTAATGACGAAATACTGCTGATAACGAGCAATCTTTTTAAGCCCACCATCAAAAACAGTGAACTTCCAGGCCAGTTCCAGCAGACGTTCCGGGCGGCACAAGGCATAAAGGGCTTTGTCTTGCTCGGTTACCAGCCGTGATTTGTCAACCACGGAAGGCACGGAACATACTGAAAAATCAGTTGAATTAATCTCAACCTTCAAGGAATCCTGAACCAGTTTTTCAAGTTTTTTATATTCCGCGCTTTCTGTGTTTTCCGTGGTTAATCCCGGTTCTTTCCACACCCCCCAGAACTTCGCTGCAGTTCCGGTGGTTGCGAACATGGAGCTGTTCTTGTTGAGCGCCAGGACTAACTGGGTATAGATGAATAACTTCGGAATATAGTCGTTGTTCTGATTTCTAATGGACTGTGAAACTGCCTGATCAATTTCAATCTGTGGGGCTTTGCATTCAATGACACAAAAAGGAATGCCGTTAATAAAGAGGACAATATCCGGCCGGGCCGTCTCGGTGCTCCGAGACCGCTCAACACTATATTCAACCGTTACGTGAAATCTGTTGCGGTCGGGATTGCGCCAGTCAACATAGTTCAAATTATAACTTTTAGAATCACCCTCGATGGTCTGCTCCATGGCCGTTCCCAACGTGATCAGATCATAAATCGCTTCATTGGTTTTCAACAGCCCGTCGTACTTCATGTTTTTCAACTTCTGGATAGCGGACTGGATGTTTTCTTCGCTAAACAGATATCCATTTCCTTTGTGGCGGATGCGGTTGATTTCTTTAAGCTGGTTGCGGAGGATGTTTTCCAGCAAGACATTGGATGTTCTGTTCTGTCGTTCACAGAGAGCTTCTGCGGGGGAGATATACTCGTAACCC
>JAOZOL010000259.1 GCA_029933295.1 Desulfobacterales bacterium
TGCCGACGTAGCTCAGCTGGTAGAGCAACGCATTCGTAATGCGTAGGTCAGCGGTTCGACTCCGCTCGTCGGCTCCAGTTCTTTTATCAAAAACACCTGTTAAATTAAGCCATAGTTCATAACAAAAATCAGATAAAAAATTCAATCTGCAATTTTTTCAAGGTAAGATTTTCATGCCACGGATATGGGAAAAAATAAATAAATCAAACCGATATATCATTAAAAAAAATATAAATTTTCTTGACATATTTCGGAGATATCTTTATTTTCAATAATATTAGTAATATTTAAAACATTAAAGTTTTAAAAAAATAAATATTAAACAATAACAGACAGATATATTATTGCTGAATTTACAATTTTTATATTGAGTTTAATTTGCGCAATCCATGAATATTCCCGACGACCTTAGTCTGAAAAATGAGATCACAAAAATCGCAAATAAAATCGATGAAATTATAAATACGGTAAATCAATATCATCCTGTTGAAAAAAGCTCAGATACCTCCGGCAAAGAGGCTGAGTCTGATTAGTTTCTTATCTCTTGTTTTTGTGTTTTTTTGGCAAAAAATTTTGCTTTTATTCATATTTGGTTCTGGCTTGTCCAGGTTAAGTTAAGGTCTTTTATTAAACGAAAATTTTTCAATCAACATTATCCCAGGTAGGAGGCATAATGGCATTAACAAAAAATAAAATTGTCGAACGCGTTAATGAACTCGGGTTTACCAAGAAAAAATCGGTTGATATCGTTGAATCACTTCTTGAAATTATCAAAAACAGCCTTGAATCCGGGGAAGATGTTTTAGTATCTGGTTTTGGTAAATTCTGCGTAAAAAAGAAAGCCACGCGACGGGGAAGAAATCCTGCAACAGGTGATGATCTGATCTTAGATGAAAGAAACGTTGTTACCTTTAAATGCTCCGGAAAATTAAGGGACAGCATCAATAAATAATAACACCGTATCAGCCCATTATGCCCTCCGTAACAATTCGTCGGTCAAACGTTACGACTCACAATTAGCGGAAAACAGGTTTAACGTTTTGTTGTTTCCTTAGTTTATGAAAGTATTTCGTTAAATATATTATTACACAAAAAAACCTTCGCTTAACAAAGCGAAGGTTTTTTTTAGGTAATTTCGACGGCCTTGTTTATTCGGGGCCGTGACATACCCCATCGTGGCAGTAAAAAAAATCAGGATATTTTATACGCCTTTATTTTACTTAAAAGAGACGGATGACTGATCTCAAGGAGACGGGCTGCCCGGGTACGATTCCCCCCTGTCTCCTCGAGGGCTCGACGGATTAAATTTTTTTCCAGAATTTCTTTTCCGGTTTTTATTGATAACCCACTAAACAGGTCTTCCATTTTCAAAGATTTTTTTGATCCATCCAATATACTTTGTGGAAAATTTTCCGGAAGCAGACTGTTCCCTTCGGCCATGACTACGGCCCTTTCAATCATATTCTCCAGCTCCCGGACATTACCCGGCCAATTATGAGCAAGCAGCATGGACATGGCCGCCGGCGAAATGTCTGTGACATTCTTTTTTAACTTCATACGAAACCGGTCAATAAAATGACGGCATAAAAGCGGGATATCCTCTGTTCGATCAACCAATGGCGGCAGCCTGATCGGCAGTACATTTAAACGATAAAACAAATCTTCACGAAAATTTCCTTTTTCAACTTCTTTCTCTAAATTTTTTGATGTTGCCGCAATGATCCGAACATCAATCCGCATGCTTTGGGTATCACCCAAAGGACGTATTTCATTCTCCTGGAGGACTCGCAACAGCTTGACCTGTAAAGAAAATGGTAAATCACTCACTTCATCTAAAAAAACGGTGCCGCCGTTTGCCGCTTCAAAAAGACCTTTACGATTTTGATGTGCACCGGTAAATGCCCCCTTTTTGTGCCCAAACATCTCACTTTCAAGTAATGCTTCAGGTATTCCACCACAATTTATTGATATTAAATTATTTTTAGATCTATTTCCACTATAATGAAGCCCCCGGGCGATCAGCTCCTTTCCGGTCCCGCTGGCACCAATAATAAGTACGGTGGTATCGTACTGGGCAACATTTGCCGCCAGAGCAAATATCGCCTTCATGGCTTTGCTTTTTGCGATCATCTTTCCAAAGCCCGCGCTTTCAGCGATCCCTTTAATCTGTTCCCGCAACTCAATATTTTCATTTTTCAAGCGTTCACGCTCAGCCGCCTTTTTTAGAATCAACAAAATTTCATCGGTTTTAAACGGCTTTGAAATATAATCATAGGCACCTATCTTCATGGCTTCTACTGCTGTATCGATGTTTCCATACGCAGACATCATAATGACATTGGCATCTTCCAGTTTAGCCCCTGCGGTTTTCAAAAAAGTCAAACCATCCATATTGGGCATCCTGATATCACAAAAAATAAAATTATAATGAGTCTCTTCGATTTTTTGCATTGCCTGCATGCCGTCAGAAGCGGAATCAACAATAAATCCGGATTCGGTCAATAATGCCGTCAGCATATGCCGCATATTTTCTTCATCATCGATAATCAGGATACGTTTTTCCATAAAAGACCTTCGATTATTTTTTATTATTCAAAGGAAGACATAGCGTTATTGTCGCCCCCTCCCCTGCTTCACTGTGTGCCGTAATGGTGCCGCCGATCTGTTCGATAATCATATAGCTGACAAAAAGACCGAGACCGGTGCCCTTGCCCGGTTCCTTTGTTGTGTAAAACGGATCAAATATATTATCAATATCTTCTTTTTTTATACCCGAACCGTTATCAATCACTTTTAATGCCAAAGCAGGCTGATTATCAAGCGCCATTTCATCATCAGCGGAAAATATTTCCGTTACAAGCCGTATCCTGCCGCCGGCTTTACTACCCGTCATTGTAATGGAATCTGCTGCATTAATCATCAGATTTAAAAGCACCTGGCGGAATTGATCATAATCCGCATATATAGTATCTTCCGAGGCTGACAAATTATAATCAATCTGAATTTGAGCCATCAACGGCTGATCCGACATAATTTTTACGACATCCCTGACAAGATCATGTACTGAAATTAAATTCAGATTCACCGGAGATACACGGGAAAAATCGAGCAGCTGACGAATAATGGTATCAATACGGTTGATCTCATTTTCCGCCCGAATAATATAATCTGAAACAATGGGATCATCTTTCATCTTTGGGTTTGATTTTAAAAGATCAAGATATCCCAGAACAATGCCGATGGGATTTCCGATCTCATGTGCAAACCCTGCCGACAACCGTCCTATGGCAGCCAGTTTTTCAGCTTTAATAATATCATGCTGGGCTTTTTTAAGATGTGCATTGGCCTTTTCCAGAGATTTTAAGGATTCCTGAAGCTTTTTTTTATCATTTTCTATTTTTTCGAGCATCCGGTTTAATGCATTCGACAATTTATTAAATTCCTGGTGTTTCTTTCCCGTTGCAAAATACAAACGATCCGTATCCCTGTATTCTTCCGTCATCGTGATAAATTTGCGAATCGGCTTAACAACAAGCATGGACAGACGGTGGAGCCCGAAAAATAAAAAAATCAAAAAATTTGCAAACGCATAAAACGCAACAATCTTTTGTGATTTTCTAAGTGTCAGGTAAATTCCATCAAGTTGGCAAATAATCGTTCCGGTAACATCCAGCTTACTATCTGGCGCAAAAGGTTCAGATATCGTCAAATACTTATTCTGCTGCCAGAATATACCCCATGTGCTTCCTGAATACCGGATGACCGGCTCCCCCGATCTCATAACATTGATGTTTATTTTTTCAACATCAATGCCGATATCCTCAGGTAAGGTCCCGAAATAAACTTTTTCATTATTAATTGATCGAATATGTGCATAAATAAATGAGGAATCGGAAAGCATTGGGGCAATGTTCCGATCGATAGCGTTATAACCGGCAAAAGCGGTGTCTGATCCAGGCCCTTTGGCAATATCATGTGCTATTATTGACAACAAATGATGTGCCTGCGCCACTTTGCCTTGAAGCAGGTTATTTTCAACAATTCTGATAATGACAAAATCAGTTAAAAGAATTGACAGCAGCAGGATAAAAGCAAGGTTTGCTGCAATTTTTGTTTTTATGCTTTGAAAAAACACGATTCGCTAAAACACTTCCAAATAACTCATTTATAATTGTTTGAAATGATTGATAAGTTATTTTTCTCATACAGTGG
>JAOZOL010000260.1:0-1961 GCA_029933295.1 Desulfobacterales bacterium
CATCGCGGTTTTGGCTGATAAAAGTGTGGCTTATATCCCAATCATCCGTACAGTCCTTGATATAACCTGACGATGGATAACTATTAACCGTAGCAATATCAACCACCCCAATATCGGCAAAATTTCCACAGAATGCTGCATTGTCAACACACCATGATTCCAGAAGAATATCATAAGTTTCGAGATTGGGATTGCTCTCCATGGCATTTCGAACAAATGAATACGAACACTCATCAATTGAGGATGAGTCTTTCGGGGAAGTTAATGTCACGGTCCGCAAGTTTGAACTGGCAGAGGAGGTATACAAAACCAAAGATGGTTTGCTGAAAGAGGTCCCATCAGTGACTGTCTCAGAGGAGGGAAAATAAAATCTGTAGGTGCTGTTTTCCTGACCTTTAATCAGAATGCCATAGTTGCTATATGTTCCATCAAGCCATGACTTCAGCAGCTCTGTAATATCAAAACTGACAGAAAAAGGACCAGCTCCCTTGCTTATATTCTCAGAACTCCAAGGGGTTTGCAGATCTACCCCCGGCTGATTGCTCCAGGAAACAGTACCGGGAGCAGCGTCGGCTTCGTCCTGACCTGAATGGTAGATATGATCACCCTCTCCCCATTCATCGAGAACCCTGAAAACTTCCAGTTTGGTCTCTCCAAACTCAGAATTGCCATCATAAACATCAAGCACTAATTCAGCTTTGTCGATTGACGCGGCCTCAGCTTGCAGGGCATCAATATCGAATTTCAGATAAACCCTCGCATCGGTATTAGTTAGTCCATCAACCTGAGATGAAACCATCAGCTGGGTTGAGCCGCCCCAGTTTGCATTGTTCCAATTTCGGTATGGATATTCATAAACATAGGCATCTTCAAGAAAAATTTCATCTGCTGAATATTTTTTGGTTACCTGGGGGTTGTTGTTATCACCGGACAGTCCGGGTAATCCAGGTAATCCATCCAGCATCATGTTGTCTGAAGATCCGTTAAGCTGAAAACCCACCAGTTTCTGATCTGAAGAATATGTAATATACGTGGCATTATTGATATCATGACTGAATATTTTTTCAGGATTATCCACCATCTTTGCGTAGCCTGTCATTTCAACAGATTCTGTAGCAATGACATTGCCTAAATCATCATATGCGGTCAGATTAACAGTTGCTGAACTGCTTCCTATATTAACAAAAGCAATGCCAGTCCATCCCTCTTTATCAATTTTTGCAAAGATCCCGTCTGTACCGCTGATATTTACTCCTGTATAGCCAGCCAACAATTTGTTGTCACTGGTGCCGAAAAGCTCAAAGCCCGTTACAGGCTGTGTAGATTTAATATAAAACCATGATGAATCAGTCGGCAGCCCTAATGCTGATATAGTCCCGATATATTTTTTATAACCCTTTAAATCGACTTCTTTAGGAGTTAATGCCGTACCTTCCGCAGTATAAGGATTAATCTTCAGGGTGCAGCGTGAGTCGGATGGATTATATGCAACAATGCCGGTCCACCATCTATCATTACTGGCGATATGGGGATAATACATCTCTGTTGCAATATCACTTTTTAACAGGATGCCGCTTAGTTTATTCGCGCTGCCAAAAAGCTCCAGCCCCACTACGCCATCAGCGTCTTTGATTATTGCAGAATCAAGATCAGTCTGGGGTGTATTGTCAAACAAAGACTTGATGGTAAATTTCGTGTGTTCGTAACCGGCTAATTTAACTTGCTTTGTCACGCCGGTATTAAATTTAAAGTTCAGAGTTGTTGGTGTTGATTCAGTATTTACAAGACTGACCCCGGTCCACCATTTATCATTTGATGCGATGTGTGAAATATATAAATACCCGGTGGTTATTTCTGAAACTGCTGGAACGGCAACCCGGTACTGACCGTCAATGAAAAATTTGGTGTACCCAACCACATTATCAGAATTTGATTCAAAAATTATATAACCGATGTCTGAG
>JAOZOL010000260.1:2061-4207 GCA_029933295.1 Desulfobacterales bacterium
GACACATTGCGTTTTATCCGTATTCCACGTATACCCCTCATCACAATGGCATTCTCCCTGAAATTTAAAAGCGTTTACCGGGCAAGTGGTTTCCGGAACACAGGCGGTAAGATCATCATTCCATTCATAGCCAGTGTCACAAACATATTGGGTGCCGGACAGGTGGGAATAAGAAGGCGCAACATTGGTGACGCAGCCTTTTTCATCAGCTGCCGGGTTGTCCGGATCGCATGTTTGATCCGGATAGCATTCACATGCCGGATTGTTACGGCAGTTATCCCCCTGGCCCGGGTTGCAGGAGTCCGCTGTCAACATCGGGCCCCGGGTTTGCGGATTTAATTCCAGCTTTTCCTGAAAAACTGCTGAAGAAATACTGCCTTCGAGATAAAGCTGTCCATCTTCAGACTGGCCAATCACCTCCATGATCTGCCCATCATCAAAGGCCTGAATAATCTTTACCTGATAATTGGCGCTAAGTGTGTCAGATACCTCAGCCAGAATGGTTGCGATTTTCGTCAGCATTCCATCGATACCGGTAAATTCCGAAATCAATTGTCGATACCCGATGGTCACATTGGTGTCGGAAATACTGACAGAAGTGACGTCGATACCCGCGGCGGTTAAACTATCCGTGATGGCAGTCTCCGTTTCCTGAATGGTAGCCGCAATTGTTGCCCGAACCGGGATCAAGAAAAATACAACAAATACGGCAAGCAAACAAAAGAATTTCACAGATGAACTTTTATGGCATAATATATTTTTCATAATCACCCCTAAGGTTTGATGGATTTTGTCAAAGTCGCGTCACCCGGCAGTTTTCCTTTATAACCCCAGTAAGTGCCGCCGCTTTTCAGCAGATAATCCCGAAGGCTGGTATCATCCAGCGAATAACAGGAGAATATGTAGGCGTATTCAAGGTTTGGATGATCCACCTGTGCCTGGGCGATTTTTTCAATTTTATCTTTACTATCAACCCATTTGGCTGCGTATGTTTCAAATTGACAGGTATATAAAAACCCGCCCGGATTTTTGCTCATCGTATCAATGGCGGTTTTGATCGGATATCCTCCTGATGTTGCTGCGGCGGCTTCTATGGTTGGGGTACCGCCGGGGTCTTCTCCATGCCCTGCGTAAGCGATTGCCTTTGTTGAAGGACGAGACAAATATTTTGCAATTTGATTGATATGGTCCACGTATATATTCGATGGCACGGTATATCCCAGGGATTTGTAAAACCGCCGGATCTGTTTGATATCATCGGAAGCCCACCATTCATCATACCACCCCAACCCTCTGGAAATAAATACATAGGCCATTTTCGGGCTGCAAAAGGTTTCTGAATTCTTATGATTGCTGGAAGGATCGCAGATTTCATTATCTGTGCATGTGCAATCCTCAGGACAGTCCAGGCAGTCCTCTATATCGCTTTTTTCAAGATCCCCGCAGCCTGACAGTGTTTTTGAAGCACTGCCGTCTATATAACCGTCTTTAGATGCGATAACATCGATTTGCAGTTTTCCTTCTGCAATGGTATTTCCGCTGTCGTCCTGCCCCCAGATAAAACTCCAGACATTCTCCCCCAATCCGTCAGTAATTGCAGTCAGAGTTGTTGTGCTTCCGGAGCCCAATCGCGTGGCGGTAATATCAAGGCCGGCCAATGACACGCCGATTCCTTTGCTGTCTTTAACAATAATTGTAAAGTATACGGTATCGCCAATCAAATAATGATCAGCATCCGCACTTACTTCAACGGTCAACGTATCTTGAATGCTGAAAATTGTGCTGGCGCTTACACTCGGATAACCGGCATGTGTTGCTGTTGCCGTTGTCGGATATGACACCAGACCGACATCAGCGGGGATTGAAAAACTGACATGGTAATTACCGGCTGCGTCAGTAGTGGCTGAAAGTATGGTGCCGCTGACATCAACTGAAACAGCCGCACCTGCCAAAGCACCATTTGAATCTGAAACATTCCCGCTGATCAGTGCAGTATCTCCAGGCCCATAAGCGGTTTTGTCCGTGGTGACTGTTATGGTCATGGTTAAAGCAATGGGACAACCGTCAGCATCAACAGTCGTACCGGCTATGGTATTTGGACATTTGTCTATGTCATCGTTGACTCCATCTCCATCTGAGTCCTGAG
>JAOZOL010000711.1 GCA_029933295.1 Desulfobacterales bacterium
ATGTTAAAAGATTCCGGGATCAGGCAAAAATTCAATTTAATCATCATTGCCATTAAAAAACCCGATGGAGAAATGCTTTTTAATCCATCTCACGAAACCGTCATAAGGGCGGGAGATACGGTGATTGCCATGGGAAAAAGCGATAGGCTGGTTTCCCTTGAAAAAATATTACGCCCCTATGTTTAAGAAAAGAGCAAACCAATGAAATGGGTTGAAACCAGAGTGGTTTTTGAAACGTCTGATGCAGAAACCGCCATTGCCCTTATTTCTGATATCTTCTATGATTTTAATCTTCAGGGGGTTATCATTGAAACACCTGAAGTTGAACCCGGAGTCGATTGGGCGGAGAATGACATAATAAGATCCATCGATAATGCGGTCATCGGATATTTCCCCAAAAATGATCAGCTTCCCGACCGATGCCGAATCCTTGAAGAACAACTCCTGAGTTTAAAACAAAAAATAAATATGACATACAAGGTCATTTATCATGATGTGGACGATCAGGACTGGGCGGAATCGTGGAAAAAATATTTTTATACGGAAAAGATTACCGAAAAACTTGTCGTCAAACCTTCCTGGCGGGACTACACCCCAAAACCGGATGAAATCATTTTAGAAATTGATCCCGGTATGGCCTTTGGCACCGGAACCCACCCCACCACCCGCATGTGTATTGCCCTGATTGAAAAATTGATCACGCCCGGGGATTTATTTTTAGATGTGGGAACCGGCTCAGGAATTCTCATGATTGCAGCGGCAAAGCTCGGGGCTGCAAAAATGATGGGGATCGATACTGACTCCGTAGCGGTTTCTGTAGCCGTACAAAATCTGTTAAAAAATAAAGTTAATCCAACCATATTTGAAGTAAAAACCGGCAATCTGGTGAGCGGCGTGACCGGCCGATTCTCTCTGATAACTGCCAATATCCTGTCGGAAATTATTGTTGCACTGCTTGATGACATACCTTTGGTTTGCGAAAAAAATACCATTTTTATCTGCTCGGGAATCATCAAAGCAAAACAGGAAATGGTTGAAAAAAAATTGGCGGAAAAGGGATTTGAAGTCATTGAT
>JAOZOL010000261.1:0-1187 GCA_029933295.1 Desulfobacterales bacterium
AATACCCGGTGTTGGGAAACCCGACCTTGGTATCCGCATTATAGGTTGCAAGCGCTTTCTTTAACGCCCCTTCTGCCTGTGCAACAACTTTATAACCGCCCTGTACGGCAGCAAATGCTATTAATCTTGACATCTTGTTCCTCCTTCGTTGAGGATTTTATATTTAATGATAATTCTCAATACTTGATCCTGTATTATATCTAAAGGGCCTGGCGCGCGGCAAAATCCATCATGACCCTTTCCCTTGCCTTGTCAATACCCAACGCTTTCCGTTTTTTATCGATATGGGCAATCATTTTATGGGCATGTTTAATGGGATCCGGTTCCGTATCCCACATGCCGCCATAAATCTTTTCAAATTCTTTACAGATATAATCGCTGAATACTGGAGCACCAGTTATGGGCAGATTACTGAAAACCGTATAAACACCGGATGCGACAAAATAATGGCCGATACTGATGGCCTTTTCACTCATCCACTCTGGCGCGCTTCCCGCAACCGGAATATCAGAAATATCATTTCCCAGACCGCCTGCCTTAACAACCTCTGTTGCAGCCAGAAGGATGCGGCTGTTGTCCACACAGGAACCCAGATGAAGAATCGGCGGAATACCAACAGTTTCACAGACCTCAGCCAGCCCTTCCCCTGCATAAACCGCCGCAGCCTCGGGCACCAGCAGACCTTCAGTAGCACATGCGATAGCAGTACATCCGGTCACAAGGACAAGCACATCATTTTTAATCAGTTCTTTACAAATTTCAATATGATCACGATTATGTCTTGTTCTGGCGTTATTACATCCCACAACACCGGCAAGACCCCGCACACGTCCATTAATAATGTTGTCGTTAAGGGTATAATAATTGCCACGAAACGACCCTCCAAGATGATATTCTGTGGATTCAACACCAAAGCCTGCCACGACAGGTGATTTATGCTTCGGAATCATCACCTCCGCTTTGCGATTTTGAAAATTGTCAATGGCCAGTTTAACAATCCGCTCGGCATCTTCAAGTGCATGGTGTTCGTCAAACTCAATATGAATAACATTATCCCCCTCATGCTGGGCTATTTTATGGGTGGTAATAACTTTGGTATGGAAACATTTTGCTACATTTCCAATACTCTGCATGATGCACTGGATATCTACCACCATGGCGTCACATGCGCCGGTGATAATGGCAAG
>JAOZOL010000261.1:1287-4188 GCA_029933295.1 Desulfobacterales bacterium
GACTGAAGCGGATACGGGGTTCCAAAAAGAATATCCTGAAGATCGGTGGCCAGCATGGAACCGCCCCATCCGTCTGCAATGGCTGCACGGGTACCCTGTTTCATCAGGTTTTTGTAATGCATGTCAACACCCATGTGGGTGCGGTGCATGATCTCAACGACTTCTCTGTCGATATTTCTCGGAATTACACCCTGTTTTTTCCAGATTTCATAACGGGCGGCAGGCGCCTTTTTTACGGACAGGACCTCGCCTTCGGCTTTGCCCCATTCGCCGATGGCAATTTCTGCTGTCTCAAGTGCTATTTCATCCATATCCCTGTCAAGCTCTTCGCCATCCACCTCAACAGTGGTGGCAACGCCAAGATATTTGGCAACTTCAATAAGTTTATCAAAATCTTTAATCTGATAAGCATCTGTCTCTTTTCTTGCCACAGAAAGAAATACCTCTGCAACACCTCTTCCATGATCTGAATGAGCGGCCGCACCGCCGGCGATCATTCGGATAAAATTTCTGGCGGCAATGGTATTGGCCGTTGCGCCGCAAAGGCCTTGTCTTGTGTCTTCGCCTTCAATCCCACCCTTGGGAAGGGGCAGGCGACAGGGGCCCATGGAACAATTTTTACAGCATGTACCCTGTATTCCAATAGCGCATTGTTTCATGGTCAGAGCTCTGTCAAAAATCGTTTCAACCCCGAGTTCATGAGAGCGTGCTATCATCTCCTGTGATGCTACATCTATGGAAGATGCAACCGGATCAGCCAGTTTCGGCGCCTTTACCGGTTTTGCTACCTTTGTTTTTTCTTCTGCCATTTGAGGTTCCTCCTCATATTATTTATATTATTAACTTCATCTTAATTAGCTGCGTTATCTTCTAATATTCTTAAATTTAGATAAAGCGGATCTCTGGGTTTTGGCTGCTGTCATTGTAACCTTTTTTTCTTTTCCTGATCCAGCTTTTGCCATTCTCTCTTCCTGTTCTTTTGCTCTCTGCTGTCTTATGGCCTCTTCTTCAGCCTCACGCTTTGCAACTTCTTCAGCTTTAGCCTTTGCTTCGGCATCGGCTTTAGCCTTAGCCTCTGCCTCAACCTTTGCCTTTGCGTCCTCTTCGGCTTTTGCTTTAGCTGCGGCATCCGCTTTTGCCTTGGCCTCAGCTTCAGATGCAGCCTTGGCTTCAGCTTCGGCCTTTGCTTTGGCTTCAGCTTCCGGATCAACAGAAGGTGCAGCCTCAACTTTTTCTTCTTTCTTTGCCGCAGGTTCAGGCTCTTTCTTCGGGGCGGCCGCCTTGGCTGCCGGAGCCGCTGCTTTCTTGGGCGCTGCTTTCTTGGGCGCTTCTGCTTTCTTAGGAGCGGCTTTCTTTGTTTCTTCTTCGATGGTCAAATCCGGCTTGGGCGCTATTTTTGCATAATCGATATCCACATCATCAAGCTGTTTTTCAATGGCTGCCACATCCTGCGCACTGCCGCCGTCTGCCAGCAAATCAATAAATGATTTCACCAGACGAATCGCTTCCGGATGTCTAAGAATCAAAATATTTGACCCGGCAAGCAAATATGATACAGCACCCACCACTTCCATCATGATCACCCGGCGTTCAGGATCTCCGAGTTCCGGTGCATCTTCCGCAGTCTGAGCGGCTTCCTTGCAACGCCAGATTTCATTGGCCAGATTGCTGATCATCGGCTGCTGGAGTTTGTCATCTCCCTGTGTCAGGGCTGCCATGCCCAGACGTTCCATTACCGAATAGGAATATTCCATCCCATACCCCAGGCCACCCGTCGTAGGATCAACAATCACACGATCCAGCGGAAAACCCAGATTTTCCAGCAAAATATTAACCTGTTTGGCCAGATTTACATCAATGGGAGATGAAGAAATCACCGTATGGCCGTATCCCATGGCACTGGCACCAATACCTTTATGGTTCTTTTCCTCCACCGGCCCCAAAATCAAATTTTCGCCTTCACATTTTTCGGAAATTTTCTTTAAAACTTCCTCGTCTTTTTCCGGATTTGCAACTCCCCAGACAATCAGCGGAACATCAATTGCCTTTAAAACTTTTTTAACGGTTTTCACCGCATCATCCGGACTTGCGTCCTTGTCATTGGGATCAGTACTCTTGAGCTGAAGAACAATCATCTCAGCGCCAAACTCATCCACACATTTTTTTGCCCAGGCCGCCGGGTCGGAAAACACATCTGCAAAATGACTTTTTGCAGCTTCCGGCCACCCTGTGGGTTCCATATCCCAAATCTCCATTGCAATTTTAGGTTTATTGGGCATGTCCCCTTCAAACTGATAAAACGGATAACAAGACTCACCACCAACTGTAACCGCTTTATCGCCTTTGCCGATAGTAATCGGTTTTATGCTTCCTGCATAAGATTCTTTTACGATTTCGAAACCCAATGTTACTTCCTCCTATTACCATATTAGGGTTAACATTAAATCAATCTAACTTATTAGCATTAATAGATTTTAATCATTTTATCATCAAAAGGCCATTATTAAATATTAAAAAAATATGTTTGTCAATATTATGGTCATATTTTTTTATAATTTTTTATGATTTTTTAACCAAAAGAGTTTGTCTGCTTCTGAAAACATAAATTCATCTTTTTTGTCGCGCTTCAAGACGCGCCTTAAGCTTTGGAAAAAGCTCAAGATCCGTATGGGGCAGAAACAGGGCCGCGATATAATTATCCATGTACGATGCAGTCTCTGAAAATTCAAAATTAGTCATCCTGGACAATGTCTCACCCACATCGCTCCGGATACGGTTGGTCAACGAACTCATACGGGCACCCAGAAGCGAGCCGTTTCCTATAAATGTCACCTTCTCATGATCTATTTCCGGCAGCAGACCGATGACCATGCATTTTTCAAGATCCACAAAACTGCCGAA
>JAOZOL010000712.1 GCA_029933295.1 Desulfobacterales bacterium
GCGGCGGCCATGAGCCTTTCGTCGGTGTCGGTAATTACCAACGCTCTCAGGCTGCGTCGAACCAGAATTTGATATTCCATTAACCTCAAATGAAGGAGAACTGACGATGAAAAAATTAATCGTGACAACAACACTCTTGCTTTCCATGATCATGGTGTATCCGGTCTTTGCTGTCCAGCAAGGCGGCGGCAGCATGAACGGTATGAAGAAGCAGCAATCTGGCATGATGAATGGTTGCCGGATGTCAGCTGAAAAAATGCAGCAGATGCAGGCTTCCATGGAGAAAATGCGTGCAACCAGGCAGCAGATGATGGCCGCCGGGAACCCGGTGGAAAGAAAACAGCTGATGCAGCAGCACATGGCAGAAATGCAGGTGTGTATGAATATGATGCCGGCCGGAAAAGGAATGGATAGCTGCCAGGGCAAAGGTATGCGGATGCATAAAGGCCGGATGATGGGTGGTAAAAATTGTGCTATGATGCAAAAAAACAAAGACATGGCCGGCCATGGGCAGATGATGAAGAGTAAAGATGGAACAGTGATGAATCAAGGCTGCTCATGTCGGCAAATGATGCAGGAAATGGTGACCAGCATGAAAGTGCAGATGGAAATGATGAAGAAGTGATGATGTGTGATTCCCAGGTCAGCTGGGACTGCAGGTGAAAGTCCCGGCTGCCGACAACTTTGCAGGAGGCTCGAAATGCGGAAAAAATGGAATGCTTTGTTGGTGCTGTTGTTGGTTATGCTGTTGCCGGCGGCTAGTTTCGGGTCCGGCCAGGTAAAGCGCTATACTTTTGATATCAGTATCGGCAGTTGGAACATCCTGCCGGATGTGGCGGTGAAATCATTGATGATCAATGGCCAGGTCCCCGGCCCCACCATTGAAGTCACAGAAGGTGATGTAGTTGAAGTCAAGGTGATCAACAACAGCGTCCTGCCTCACACCATTCACTGGCATGGCCTGGAGCTGCCCAACGACCAGGATGGGGTGCCGTATGTCACCCAGGACCCGATTGAAAAGGGAGAATCGCAAACCTACCGCTTTGTTGCTTCTCCAGCCGGCACCCGCT
>JAOZOL010000034.1 GCA_029933295.1 Desulfobacterales bacterium
GATCCGCCTTTTCATTTCCGCTGATACCGTCATGCCCTTTGACTTTTATTATTTTTAAATCATCAAATTGCACCATTAATTTTTTGATGGAAGCAACCAGGGCTATGTTTTTTTTTGCCTTCCAGCCGGATATCAATAATCCGCATACATAACTGCTGTCCGTATACAGGCGAATCGGCAGATCCCTTCGTTTAAGTTCCATAAGCGCTGTTTTAACCGCCGTGAGTTCTGCGATGTTGTTGGTTGAATTGCCGATATATGTTGATATTTCCCTCTCATGAGTTCCATACTGCATGAATACCCCGATCCCGGATGGTCCCGGATTACCTGATGAGGCGCCGTCAGTATAAATCGTAATAACATTTTTTTCGTTTTCAGGATGATCCGTCGGGGTTATCGTTTTTTTTCTGGCCGGGGTTTTTTTTGAATGCCCGACACCAGCGGGCTTTTCTTTTGCATAAGTTTCTGACGATATTTCATAAATTTTTTCCGGATTTACCCAGTATTGATGTTCCTGATCGAGCTGATACTTTATTAATGCTTTGTTTTTGTGAATTATCAGGCTGCCGCCGCTGTCCGTGGCCACCCAGACCTTGTTTTTTTTGAATCGCTTTCTTGCCCAGTTGTATTCTTCTGATCCCAATTGTTGCGTCCTTATTGATAAAGATGAAATTTTTGGGTGATGGATTGATATTCTGTCAGGCCAGGCTCCCATTTTTTTTGAATGCTATCTATGTCTTTACCGTTTTCCAGTTGCTGCCGGATGGTGTCATTGCCGACAATCATGTCAAACGGGCATTTCTTCCATTCATATTCGTAGGGCGGCTGTTTCCACTGGAATTGATTTTTATGATGGTAAATGATTGCGGAGAGCAGCTTCAAGGATGTTGTATACGGCCTGAACTGATACGGGTCTGTGACGTGAATGCAAAATCCGTTGCAAGTCTGTCCGGCCCATTTGTTGGATGTGGGTTCAAATGCCACCGGCCGGAGAATTCCGCCCGGAATATGCTGCCCTCCCATAAATGAAAGCACTTTATCAATATTGATAAAAGGGGCGCCAAATTGCTCAAACGGCAATGTCGTGCCACGTCCTTCTGAAATATTTGTTCCTTCCCATATGACCTGTCCCGGATAAACGATGGCCGATACTGGAGTCGGCAGATTCGGGGACGGCGGTACCCAGGCAAGGCCGGTATGCTGAAAGTACATTCGCCGGTTCCACCCTTCCATGGGAATGACTTCAAGGGGGCAATTGATGTTAAATGACTGGTTAATATATGAGGCATATTCTCCCATGGTGAGGCCATGGCGCATGGGAATCGGATAGCGCCCCACAAACGATGATAGCGCCATGGAAAGACAATTCCCTTCCACCTGGATGCCGTTGATGGGGTTAGGGCGATCAAGCACCACAACGCGTTTGTTTAAGCGGGCACATGCCTCAAGACAATAGGAAAGGGTTGATGTAAATGTGTAGACCCGTGTGCCGACATCCATAAGATCAACAATTAATACATCAATGTGATCTAACATTTGTGCTGTTGGGACACGGGTTTTGCCATACAGGCTGAAAATTGGAATTTTTAATTTAGCGTCAACCATGTCTGCTGACTCAACCATATTATCTTGTTTTTCGCCAAAAAATCCATGCTGGGGAGAAAACAAGGCAGTCAGTTGATCCGGGAAATGCCGATGTATCAACTGGCTTGCATGGCGATATCGGCTGTCAATGGACGCAGGGTTTGACAACAGCCCCAGGCGGTTTTTAGACATCCAGGCAGGGGGGGCGGTGATGAGGTTTTCAAGTCCTGTGGTAATTTTTGTCATATAAAATGTGTTTTTGTTAATTTGAAAAAAACCGGTAAATTTTTGTTGATATTCTATCTGCTCTGCTTATGATAGATATTATATTTTAAAAAAAATGTAAATCAATACTCTAAGTTCAGTTTTCCGACCTTTACGTTAACAATCTGAATTTTTGAACAAATAAAAATGTTCCGCAATACACGTCACTCTCAAGTCGCAAATTTGCCGAAAAATCGTAAAATTCGATGAAATTTTAAGAAAATAAAATCATTTTAAAGATTTTAAATTATCCGCATAAACGGCGATAACGCATAAGCGCCTTAATATTGACGGCGATATGATAGATAGATGAATTGCTTGAAGTTATGGATAGTTGTACTATAAAAATACTCTAACATCTTTAGAATTAAATGAATATATATTGTTTAAAAGTAATTTTTAAAAAAAGAAATATCGCTTGATATTGAATTTGACGGCATAGTGAATTTGCTTTATAAGGATGATCAATTTCCTGCTGATGCTTTCTTGGCTGGTCAGCGATTCCTTTTTTGATTAATCACAAAAAAATTTAACAGATCTTACCGTTTTAATAAGTTATATAAAACTAACTGCACAATATTTGTTTTTTATCTTGTTCTTTTGTTGCCGGTGTTAATGGCCGCAATAAGTAGTGTTTTTAATGTTTTAGCGTGTCCGTTTGCAAGGAAAAATATCCCATGGAAAAAGTCTGGCATAAAGTAAAAGATACGATCAAGGAAAATATTCCCGCACATGTCTATAAAATGTGGATCGAGCCGATTCAGTTTTTAAAAATAACCGGTGAGAATATGGTCCTGATCTGTCCAAATAATTTTTTAAAAAAACGGATTATTGAAAACTTCGGCCTTATGATTAAGAGCGAATTAAACCGGGCCGCCGGGGCAGGATTTAACTTTTTACTGGAGGTGCCGCAAGGGATTGACAGGGCTAAAAAGCCGGTCATAAAAAGAAACACGGCGGCCGCTTGCCAGCTCACACTTCCCCATGTGAATAATCGCCCGAAAAATGGCAGAATGCTGAGAAGGGATTTTACTTTTGATAGATTTGTGGTGGGCAAGAACAGTGATTATGCGTATATGGCGGCGCTGTCACTGGCATCCCAGAAAAAACCGGCACAAAATTCATTACTATTGTTTTCACCGCCCGGTATGGGGAAAAGCCATCTGTCCCAGGCAGCCGGCCACCAGATCCTTTCGGCTTTTCCCAAAGAACGTGTTTTTTATATTACGGCTGAGGATTTTACCAATGAGATGGTGGGGGCATTTAAACAAAACGCCATCAATGATTTTAAAAATAAGTACAGGTCATGTTGTGATGTGTTGTTGTTAGAAGATATTCATGTGCTGTCAGGGCGAACGAGGACTCAGGAAGAACTTGCGTTAACACTTGATTATTTAAATGAAACCGGTAAAAAAATTATTTATTCAAGTTGTATTCCCCTGGCAAAAATTCCAAAAATGAGTGAACAGTTAAAATCCCGTATCGCGTTGAGTTTAATTTCTGAAATAGAACCCCCTGATTTCCGGACGCGTGTAAAAATTCTCAGGCATAAGGCCAGGGATAAATCTCTGCGTGTTCCATCCGAGGTTATAGAGTTTATCGCAAGTGAATTAAAGCAAAACGTCAGGGTTTTAGAAAGCGGTCTTATCGGTGTAACCACAAAATCCTGTCTGCTGGGCGTCCCGGTTGATCTGGCTCTGGCCAAGAGTGTTGTTAAAAATATTGCAACGACCCATAAGAATATTACCATTGATGTGATCAAAAAGGTAGTGTGCAAAGAGTTTGGCATTACCGTTAAAGATATGATTTCCAGTTCACGCAAACAATCTGTTGTCAGACCCCGGCAGATTGCCATTTTTCTTTCCCGGCGCTATACCGGCCAGACCATTCAGGCCATTGGAAAAAATTTCAACAGGTATCATGCCACGGTGATTCACTCCATCAATACGATTGAAAAGGAATTGAAGACAAAGGGTGAGGTGAAAAAGCAGATGGAGATCATTGAGAGAAAATTAAATTCAGGAAAGTTTTAAGCTTGCGGAACAGCAGGAACTGGAGACCATGAAGACTGACTTTGGTCGCTTTGAAGATTTTTACTTTATTCGATTTTATAGATAATCAAATGGTTTTTTCAACAAAAGTTTTTAGAAAAATTGAAAAAATAGTTGGGAAAGCCAATTGCTCCAACGCAAAGGAAGATCTCCTTTGCTATTCCTATGATGCGACTCCCACGATTTTTTTCCCGGATGCCGTTGTTTTCCCCAAAAATGTTCAAGATATCTCGTCAATATTAAAACTTGCCAATCAGTATGAGTTCGTAGTTACTCCCCGTGGTGCCGGTTCAGGCATGACAGGAGGGTCGTTGCCGGTGAACGGCGGAGTCGTGCTTGTGATGACACGATTAAACCGGATTTTGAATATCGATAAAGACAATCTGATCGCAGTTGTTGAGCCGGGTGTTGTTACGGGTGATTTCGGCAAGGCGGTTGAGAGGCAAGGGCTTTTTTATCCCCCCGATCCATCGAGTGCTGATTATTCAACCCTGGGAGGCAATGCTGCAGAATGTGCCGGCGGCCCCAGGGCTGTCAAGTATGGTGTAACAAGAGATTATGTACTCGGCCTTGAGGTCGTCCTGCCCACCGGGGAAATTATCAAAACAGGTGTTCAAACGGCCAAGGGCGTGGTCGGTTATGACTTAACGCGTCTGATTGTCGGTTCTGAAGGAACACTCGGGGTGATTACAAGTCTGACCCTGCGATTGCTCCCCCTGCCGGAAACGGTAAAAACCATCACGGTGATTTTTGACCGTATTGAGACGGCGGCAGAAACGGTTTCAGAGATTATTCGACAGGGCATTATTCCGCGATCCATAGAATACATGGATAACGCATCCATTCGATGTGTTGAGGATTATATTAATTCCGGATTGCCCACAGATGCTGAAGCGATTCTGATTATAGATGTTGACGGCGGTGCTGATGAGGTGGATCGTTCGATTAAGCGTATTCAATCGGTTTGTACAAAATCCGGTGCAAGGTACATTAAAACAGCAGCAACCAGTCAAGACGCTGAAAAAATTTGGAAAGCACGCAAAGCTGTTTCTCCTGCGCTTTTTAAATATGGACCGGATAAGATCAATGAAGACATTGTTGTCCCCAGAAGTAAAATTCCCGACATGGTAAAAAAGATAAAAGCGTTAAGTCGTGAGACCGGTTTAACAATGGTCAGCTTCGGTCATGCCGGTGACGGAAACATTCATTTTAACATTATGCTGGATAAACAAATACCTGAGCAGCAGACTAAAGCCGATCACGCTGTGGATGAGATTTTTAATTATACATTGGAACTCGGCGGAACCCTGTCCGGAGAGCATGGTGTCGGCATAACAAAATCACGGTATATGTCAAAGGAAATCAGCCCTGATTCAATTGCGCTGATGAGACGAATTAAGGCGGCCTTCGATCCGGCGGGGATTTTGAATCCAGGGAAAATGTTGGTTTGAATTACTGAATTTTTAACGCTACCTCCTGAGCGCCTATCATATCCTCAATTTGCAGTATTTTTTGCTGTGTATTCCGCTCAATGGCGCATTTTAATCGCAGGGCGCAATATTTTCGGCAGATTATATCTTCCATATTAAGACCACCGAAACATTCAACATAATTTTCAACAGGTTTGTCTTTGAAAAATGCTTCCATCATTTATTATTATATCTCCAGTATTGATTTCAGATCATTATGAATACGGCTGTTGGCCGCCATTTTTTTTATCAATGGTTGTCAGTGGCTGTCAGTTTTCCCAAAAAACCGGTTAAAATTCCGGCGTTCCGATAAGCCGCTTTTATACTTGTATTTTTAATATTTTCAAGATCCATTTTATCTCAACTATACCAGAAGTGTGTGTTCGTCAATACCATTAACCTGTTTTGAAATTACCATGGACTGCATTTTTGAAATCAGCAGATGGAGTGTGGCAGCGTTTTTTGCTGAAATCGGAATCCCGCGGGTTTCTTTTTCAAGAATTTTCATGGTGTCGTTGCTGACAAGATCTTTTTTATTTAATGCCATAATGCGGTTGATCCGATGAATATTAAGGTCTTCTAAAATTTTATTTACAGATTCAATCTGCGATTGATAGTCCGGATTGCCGCTGTCTATGACATGGATTAACAGATCCGCACGTTTAAGCTCTTCTAATGTCGCGCTAAATGCGATTTTGAGCTCTTTGGGGAGATCTCTGATAAAGCCAACCGTATCGGTAATAATCACTTCCGTGTCTTTTGGAAATTTCATTCGTCTGCTGGAAGGATCAAGGGTCGCAAACATGCGGTTTCCAACTAAAACTTTGCTTTTGGTCAGAGTATTCAACAATGTTGATTTTCCGGCATTTGTATATCCGATGATAGATATAACCGGCAATCCCTTTTTTTCCCGTTTTGATTTTTCAAGATCGCGTTGCCTTTTCACCTGTTTTAATGATTTCTCAATGCGCGAAATCCGGTCACGGATCCTTCTGCGATCAATTTCCAGTTTGGTTTCCCCCGGCCCGCGTCCACCAATGCCGCCGGTAAGTCTTGACATGGCGGTGTTTTTTGTAATCAGCCGGGGGAGCATATATTTAAGCTGTGCAAGCTCAACCTGAAGTTTTCCCTCTTTTGTCCGGGCCCGCCGGGCGAAAATATCAAGAATAAGCTGGGTTCGGTCGATGACTTTAAGGTCGATTTTATTTGTAATGGATCTTATCTGGGAGGGATTGAGTTCCTGATCAAAAACAATCATGGATGCGCCTTTTTGCATGGCAAGGATGCTTAAATCTTCGAGTCTGCCACGGCCCATGAGAAACCGTGAATCAATTTTTTTGCGATGCTGAATTACAGTGTCGACGACAAAAATATCGCTGGACCGGGCAAGTTTTTGAAGTTCATTGATGGAAATTTTTGCTTTGTGCCTGGAAGACGTGGTCACGCTGATGAGAATCGCCCGTTCAATACCTGAATCAATATCATGGAGCGCAGTAATTTGTGACAGTTCTGATTCAATGGACTCGATAAGTTCAAGACAGTGGACATCCAGCCGGCCGGGATCAATGGGGGGGTGGATTTGATACGGTTGTGCTGCGGATTGATTCGGAAAAATATTCGCGATATGGATGTGACGGGCCTGCCCGTTTTCGGAAACGGTAATGGCGGCCATAAGATCAAGCCGCAATAAGGTGAGGTCGGTCAAGTCGTCTTGGGTTAATTTTTCATCCTTAAGATGGGTGTGGATACATCTCAATCCTTTGAGTCGTCCCGGTGGTGTTCGATAATCACTGGTGTCGGGAAGCATGATCTGTTTATGATCGCCGACGATAACGGATATGATTTTTCCCGACCGGTTAACCAGCAGCCCGATTTGACGGTTGATCTCGGAAGACAGCATGCTGATCTTTTTGATAATTTGAGACGTTACAATGGTTTCGGACGGGATACGGTAGCGATAGAGTTTTTCAATGTTTCTGATCTGGGTTGTTTTAAGACCGTTGGTGTTTCCAAACAGTTTTTTCATTTATAATCGGCCATGTTGTAAAACCCTGTTAATTTGCAGAAAAAAATGTAACTTCTCAATAAGGCGGTTTTTGTCGGGTTACGTCCGGCGCTCAACCCTGCGTGTACCGGATTGTTTCCTGTAAGGATTTTCAGAGGTTGAGCACCAGACTAACCCGACCTTCGAATATTCCTTTTCCCGAATTTATTGAGATGTTACATAAAAATTAGATTAATACCTGAATTTTTATGCGAAATCCAGGTATTAATCTATAATTTTTTTTGTCTGCTTTCAATACCGTTAACTTAAGGGCACTGGTTGTTCACTATCTAACCAGGATATATTATTTTGTTAATTTTTTAACGACAAACCCCTTGTACTGGTTTTTGATATAAAGCTGAATCGTGTCTCCGTCTTTGATGTCGGATATAAGGTCTTTATAATCGGAAACGTTTTTAACGGGATGGTGATTGATTTCCCTGATAATGTCTCCCTGGGCGATGTCTGCTTTATCACCCTTGCTGTCCGGTTCAACATTGTCAACGATCACGCCGTTACGATCAGGCAGGTTGAGTCTTTCGGCGATTTCAGGCGTTATGTTTGAAACATAAATACCGAGTTCATCCGCTGAATGTTTGGCGCCGGATTCATTTGATCCCAAAACTTTTGAATCATCCCGCTGTGCGATTTTAACTTTAAATGTTTTGATTTTTCCGTTCCGATTGACTTTGATTTTCGCTTTATCGCCGGCAGACAGGGTTGATACAAATTTGGAAAGTTCACGGGCAGAATTCATTGTCTGATTGTTAACGGAAATAATGATATCTTTTGCTTGAATTCCCGCTTTTTCCGCCGGATCTCCGGGAACTACGTCGACAACAAGAACTCCCTGGTCAACGCCGTAATATTCCTGCAACTCGGAATCCAGATCCTGGATACTCACGCCAAGCCATCCTCGGGACACTTCGCCTTTGTCTTTTAATTGATCGATGATATTTTTAGCCATATTTGCCGGTATCGCAAATCCTATACCATCCCCTCCGGCTATAATGGCCGTATTAATCCCCACGACCTCACCATTCATATTTAGCAGCGGGCCGCCGCTGTTGCCCGGGTTGATCGAGGCATCGGTTTGAATAAAATCATCATAAGGCCCTGCACCAATCACGCGTCCTTTTGCGCTGACAATACCGGCAGTCACGGTATGTTCAAGGCCGAATGGATTACCGATGGCAACAACCCACTGGCCGATCTCAAGTTTGTCGGAGTTGCCCAGTTTTAATACCGTCAGCTTATGTTCCGGTTTAATCTTTATTAGCGCAAGATCCGTTGATGCATCTGATCCGATAATTTCTGCAGGATATTCTTTGCCATCTTTTAATTTGACCTGAATTTTATCCGCATTTTCAATGACATGCGTATTGGTGACAATGTAACCATTTTTGTCCATGATAAATCCGGAGCCTAAACTTTTTTGTTTGAGTTCCCGTTGGGGCTGGTTTTGAAAAAATTTTTCAAAAAATTGATCAAACGGGTCCTGCCGTCCCTGGGGCCCTTTGAAAAAATGTTCAAAAATACGCCCGTGTCCGCTTTGGAATGATCTCACCGTACTGATGTTGACCACCGCCGGACTTGCGGTTTTGGCCAGTTGAGTAAAGCTTTGGGGAACCATTTTGACGGCCGGAGGGTGCTTTCCGAAAGCCGAGGCTGTATAGATTCCGGGCATAATGAGCAGGGCAGTCACAAAGGTAAGCGCCACAAGGGCATAGGAAAAATATTGCTTGTTTTTTAAAGGTTTCATGGTTGTATCTCCTTTTTTAAAATAACTATTATATCATAGCTGATGAAAATATTATGCGGTTATAATAACCAAAACTCCATAAAAATTTGGTTAAAATAATATTAAAATTTTCTTATTATTGTGAATCGGAACATTAATATGAGACACTGTCAGTATCCGTCAGAAACGGAGCTAATGGAAGATCTAAGGAAAATGCGATTGCGCGAAGCAGTTCCGCTTCTGCTGTTGAAACGGTCCGGTCAAATAAAACGCAGTGGGCGCAGGCATCAATGATTACCTGTTTAACCCCTGGTTTTGATGCGGCAAAGTGTGATATTGCACGGCCTACCTTGTCAAAGGAAATATCTGAAATGACTGCCGGTTCTGATCCGGCAGCCGATACCGGAATTCTTTTCATGGCAGCGTCATAGGCTTTTTGCGCAACCGTTTTATCGGCATGGCCAACAAAGGCCAGTTTGGCAATCAGGTTAGCCGCATCATCAATTAACGGTTCGATGCTTTTGTAAATTTGTTTTTTTGCCGCCGGATGATAGGACGCTTCAAGACGACTGGCAATGATCTGCTGGAGTGAAAATTCAAAAAGACTCAGTTTGCCGTCTGATTCCACCAGGCTGGTAATGGCTTGTTTGAACTGTGCAAATTGTGCGGGCGACATCTGGCGAAGTGTTGGCAAAGCAAGATCAAGAAGCGGCAATTTCAGGTTGCTGTCAAGGCCGATGATTACTTTGTCGATCAGTAATGTGTGGCGGATTATTTCTCCGGCGGCAATCTGCTCAAGGTTTTTTATCTGATGTCTTTTTTCCACCTTGTCCTCATTTAGCAGGAGGGCAAGGACAACGGCTGATGCTCCAAGGGGATCGGACATCTCTTTTCGGACTTCCGGAGGGATAGATCCCAGCAACATGGTGCTGAATTGAACATGTTCCGGCAAAACCATCCCCATCTGTCCTGCGATATTGTCGGCGTTTATCGCTATTTGTTCGCCGGGGCCTGAAAAGCCCATTGTTGCTGCTTTTTTTGGTTTAAATTCAGCTTTGATTTTTTGAAATTCGGCAAAATTTCCTGAAAAAGACGGTTCAATCCGACGGATACGTTCCACAAGGGGAGGATGGGTGGCAAACAAGGTTTTTATTGCACTGGAAAAAAACATATGGCTGGCTTCGGAAGCCAGTGATGTTTTTAATATAGACCCCCTGGAAAACCCGCCGATTTTTTTCAAAGCATTGGCAATGCCGGATGGATTGCGGGTGAACTGGACTGATGAGGCGTCCGCAAGATATTCCCGCTGCCGCGAGACAGCGCTTTGAATCATGCGTGAAATAAAAACACCTATATACCCTATGATGATCAGGGCCAGTCCGGCAAGCATGAGTGGCGGGCTGCCTTTTCTGGATCTGGGGCTGGATCGAAGAACGATACTGCCGATGGTGGTAATGATCATAATACCGCTTAAAAGGCCGATCAGGCGGATGTTTAACCGCATATCCCCGTTTAAGATATGGCTGAACTCATGGGCCACTACCCCCTGGAGTTCGTCCCTGGAAAGTCGCTGCAAACAACCGTTTGTTACTGCCACAACCGCGTCATTGGGACTGTAACCGGCAGCAAAGGCATTTATCCCTGTTTCCCCTTCAAGAACATATGCAACCGGCACCGGCACGCCGGACGCGATTGCCATTTCTTCAACCACATTAACGAATTTTTTTTCGTTTGGATCTTTTGTGGAAGAATTGACCGGACGCCCGCCCAGACTTTCCGCGATATATTGTCCCCCCCGGCGTAATGCGATGATTTTCACGATACTTCCCCCGAGGATAATACACAGGGTGGCAAAGCCGACCAATAACAGGAGCTGCGGGTCAATCCATTTAAAAATATCGTTGCCGATGCCGGGATAGCTGGCATGACCTTTGCCGGAATATTGGTAAATAATAAAAATTATTACGGCATAAACAGCCAGTATAATCCCGGTGACCGCAAGGATAAACATGGCAATCAATTGAACGCTTTTTTTTTTTGAGCGTTCCTGATTTTCAAAAAAATTCATGGAGATATCTCTTAAAAACTAACCTTGGGTGCTTTACGTTCTTCGGGCGTCTCTGTTGATTCCAGCAGTTGTGCTTCAGTAAAATTGAACATGCCCGCAATGATCGTATTCGGGAATTTTTCCCGGGAGATATTGTACGCCATGACGGCGTCATTAAATGCCTGGCGGGCGAAAGATATGCGGTTTTCCGTGGAAGACAACTCTTCCTGGAGTTGCATCATATTTTGATTGGCCTTTAAATCCGGATAACTTTCCGAAAGCGCAAACAGGCGGCCCAATGCTCCGCTCAACATGCCTTCCGCTGCGTTCAGATTTTTCATGGCACCGGGATCTCCGGGGTTCCCGGAGGCCTGCCGGCTTGCGTTAACGGCAGAATTGCGGGCCTGGATAACCGCCTCAAGCGTTTCCCTCTCATGTTTCATATAGCCCTTTACCACTTCCACCAGGTTGGGTATCAGGTCATATCGCCGTTTGAGTTGAACATCTATCTGAGAAAAAGCGTTTTTATAACGGTTGCGCTGGGTAACCAGCCCGTTGTAAATGGCAATCACCGCAAGAACAATCGCGATAATAATACCAAGGATGATTATAGCAGTCAATTTTCACCTCCTGTGGTTTAAAGAAAATTTATCCATCGATTCTTTGGTTTTGTATGTCTTTTTTAAGAATATAAGGAATCTCTGTTAAAATCAACAATCGGATTTATACCTGAATTTTGCACGAGTCGGAGGCTTCCATATGCAAGGCATTTAACGGCGCAGCTATAGTGAACTATTGCAAGCTGTTAATAACGCAGCAGATGGGAGCCTCCGGCTCGCCCTTAGGGTGAAAATTGATAAGAAAAAATATTATAATTCTTCACAACGCCTTTGTTTTCAATTGATAAAAAAGTTCTTATCAATTTTCATGCAAAATTCAGGTTATATTTTTTTTTCTAACATTATGCTTTTATCTATGATAGAAGAATTTGTATGTTTAAAGTAATGATCAGAGACTCCATGTCTCCCGTGGCAAAAGAAATCCTTGAAGCAACCGGAAAAATCGAAGTGGTTGTGGATAATGAAAAGGTGACCAATTCACCGGATGCGCTTTCAAAGATCATCAGTGAATTTGACGGACTGGCGGTTCGAAGTGGTACAAAAGTGACCCGGGAAGTCCTGAACCAGGCCGGACGATTGAAAGTCATCGGTCGTGCCGGCATCGGTGTGGACAACATCGATTTAAAGTCCGCCACCCGGCAGGGAATTGTTGTGATGAATGCACCGGGCGGCAACACCGTCACCACTGCCGAACATGCCATTTCAATGATGCTGTCCCTTGCGCGGAACATCCCCCAGGCAACCGCATCGCTTCGATCCGGAAAATGGGAAAAGAAAAAGTTGATCGGTGTGGAGGTTTTTGGAAAAACCCTGGGGATTTTGGGCTTAGGACATATCGGCCGCATTGTCGCTGACAGGGCAAGGGGGCTGAAAATGAAGGTCATCGCGTCAGATCCGTATGTCAGCAAAGATGCGGCCAGGGAACTCGGCGTAAAACTGGTTTCCATGGAAGCGCTTTTTGACCGGGCGGATTTTATTTCGCTGCATGTTCCCAATTTGAAAGAAACGGTGAATATGATCAATACGACCACCCTGGCGCAAATGAAACCGGGTGTTCGTATTGTCAATTGTTCGAGGGGAGAAGTCGTTAATCTGGATGATTTAAATGATGCCATAGAAAGCGGACATGTGGCGGGAGCCGCGTTGGACGTGTTCCCTAAGGAGCCGCCGGACGGCTCTTTAAAAATTCTGTCTAATCCCCGTGTTGTTCTATCCCCGCATCTAGGTGCCAGCACCGGAGAAGCCCAGGTTAATGTGGCGAAAATGATCGCTGAACAGATGGCCTCCTATCTTTTAGACGGCGTGATCACCAATGCGGTCAATTTTCCGTCCGTATCCATGGACGAGATGGAACAGCTTCGGCCTTATCTTGACCTGGCTGAAAAGATGGGGTCTTTGATGGGGCAATTGATCCGGGCACCTCATGATGTCACGATAAACTATAGCGGCGATATCGCAAACCTTGCCATAAAGCCGGTGACACATGCCCTGCTTAAGGGCTTATTGAGTTCTTACACCGATAAACCCATTAATTATGTTAATGCAAGGGCCATGGCAAAGGCGAAAGGGATCGGTGTTAAAGAAGCGGTTTCACAGGAGGACAGTGCTTTTTCAAGTCTGATTAAACTCAAAATTGAAGGCACGGATGAAAAACCGGATGAAATATGGGGAACCATTTTTGAAAAGCAATATCCGCGCCTGGTTCGAATAGGCAATGTCTATCTGGATGCAATCCCCGACGGTTCGATGATTGTGATTCAAAATGTCGACAAACCCGGCGTTATCGGAAATGTCGGCACTACCCTTGGGCGCCATAATGTCAACATCGGCCGGTTTCAACTCGGACGAAGAGATGACCGGGCAGTATGTCTGGTGAACATCGATGCACCGGTGGACGATGCGGTGCTGGAAGAAATCAAAGGCCTTCCGAATATTCTTAGGGTCAGGCAGGTGCTGTTGGGATAGCCCCGTCACTCCCTGTGTAAAATAATTTTTGCACGTTGTTTTTTTTTAAGGCTGTGCTGTTTTTTTTCATCAAGCCGGCGTTGCCGGGCTCTTTTTGAAACCGTGGTTTTTTTCCGGGGCGGCAGTTCTGCAAGAGCTCCTTTTAATAATTCCACAAACCGCTCCACGGCCGCGTCCCTGTTGGCTGCCTGACTCCGGTGCCGTTGTGAAATGACTCTGAGGACACCGTCTTTGCTGACGCGAGTTGACAGACGAGAGCAAATGCGTTGTTTTTGTTCAGCCGACAGGCTGGGGGATGCAGCCACATTAAACAAAAGGGTCATGCGGGTACTGACCTTGTTCACATGCTGCCCGCCTGGTCCGCTGCTGGGTGAAGCGGTAAAACTAAGCTCGTCTTCATGAATAAAGAGCGTATCTGTGATTTGTATCATTTTTTTATTACTGCATTTTTAAGCCATCCGGCCCAGGCGTCAATCCCTTCTCCGGTTTTACATGATACTTTAAAGATCTCAATATCCGGGTTGAGTTTTTTTACCCTCTCTTCCAGGAGTTCCATGTTAAAATCCGATAACGACAGATAGTCGATTTTATTTACCAGAAGAACATGGCATTTGGAAAACATCAGAGGGTATTTTAAGGGTTTGTCATCACCTTCCGGCACACTTAATATCATGATGTCTTTTGTGGCGCCGGTATCAAATTCCGCAGGACAGACAAGGTTGCCGACATTTTCGATAAATATAAGGTCCAGCGCTTCCGTATCAACTGCCTCCAGTCCTTTTTTGACCATGGATACATCAAGATGGCAAAATCCGCCGGTTCTGAGTTGAACGCTTTTAATGCCGGTTGCCGCAATTTTTTCAGCATCTACCATGGAATCAATGTCTGCCTCGATTACCGCAAGTTTGAGGTCGTTTTTCAGCGCATCAATGGTCCGGAGCAGGAGGCTGGTCTTGCCGGCTCCGGGTGATGCCATGAGATTGATCATGAAAGTATTTTTTTGCTTAAGTTTTTCTCTTAGTCCGTCTGCTGCGGCATCATTATCTGCCAGAATATCTTCTTTGACCTCAATGAGTCTGATTTCATTCATTATTTTGCCTCCATTTCTTTAATATAATATTCTCTGCCTGATTTGATCGAAAAATTTTTGGTGGCCGAACAATTGGGGCAGATCGTTTTTCCTAGCTGATCTTTTGCAATTTCCAGGCAATGGGAACACTTGTTGCATTGGAGCACGATGGGCACTTTTTCTATTTTCAGTATGGCGCCGTCCGCAACCGTGTCCTTGCTTAAATAATCAAAATAATGCTGTATCCATTCGTTTTCAAGGTCACTCAATTCTCCCACTTTAAGGGTGATTGAGACAATCCTGCTGACTTGATTTGTTGCGGCGTGTTTGAGCACAATATCGAGAATGCGCTCGGTAACCGGAAGTTCATGCATGGGTTTATCCTTTGTCGGAAAAATTTTTATGATGACCCTATCTTTTTTTAAAAAAAATGGCAAATCCATATTTTTGAAAAATCAATGTGACTATACGATTGT
>JAOZOL010000262.1 GCA_029933295.1 Desulfobacterales bacterium
TGACCAGAACAATTCTAATATCCATCACATTAGTACCGGTGGGGCCGGTAATAATTAATTCATCCGTTTTTTCAAAGAAATGATAGCTGTCATTATTTGCAAGAAAATGATCCGGATTCAGGCCGGCTGCCAGCGCTTTTTTTATTGTTTGTGAATCGACAACAGCCCCGGCAGCATCTGTGGGGCCGTCCGTGCCGTCAGTACCGGCGCTCAAGATAACCATCTGACCCTCATTTTTCATATCACAAGCTGCTTTTAAGGCAAATTCCTGATTCCTGCCCCCAAGGCCACTGCCCTTAATTTTGACCGTGGTTTCCCCGCCGGAAAGAATACAGGCCGGCGGTGGAATCGGGTTGCCGGTTTGACGGATTTCTTTTGCAATTGATGTGTGAAATCGGGCCGCATCCCCGGTATCTCCCTCAATCATGGATGACAGAATCAACGTGTTGTAGCCAAGGGCTTTGGCTTTTTTTTTGGCGGCATATAATGCCTGGGAGTTGCTTCCGATAATCAGGTTAAAGGTATTTTCAAAAGAAGAGTCCCCGGTTTTCGGTGTTTCTTTGGTTTTGCCCTCACTCCCTTTTTTAAAATGTTCAATCACCCGTTTCGGCAGGTCATTGATAATATCATAGGATTTAATGATATTCATGCAGTCGGCAAAAGTGCTGTGATCAGGGACACCAGGGCCTGACGCAATGACATCAAGTTTATCCCCAACCACATCAGAGAGAATAAGGGTGACGAGAGTGGCCGGATACGCTTTTTGTGCCAGCCAGCCGCCTTTAATGTCAGACATGTGCTTTCTCAGGGTATTGATGTCATCGATGGATGCGCCGCAGGCAAGGAGTGTTTGAATGGTTTTTTGCTTGTCGCTAAGGGTCAGTGAGGGGGCGGGCAAAGCAAGGAGTGCGGAACCGCCCCCTGAAATAAGGCAGATAATCAAATCTTTTTTTTGCGCCTTATCTGCCAGATTCAGAATGGCCCGGGCGCCTTTTTGCCCATTTTCATCGGGTATGGGGTGCCCGGCCTCAATGAGTTTTATTTTTTTTAATGATACGGTATGATTATATTTTACGTTGATAATACCGCTGGTGATTCTATATAATAAAAGTTCTTCTATGGCAGCGCCCATATGGGCTGACGCCTTTCCCCCACCAATTATATATATATTATCATATCTGTTTAGATCAAAGGATGTGGTGCCGACAAAAAACAAATTGTTTTTGATATGGCAGGATGTTTTAACCGCAGTGCCGGCATGAACAGCACGCAATGCGCTGTCAAATATAGCGGCAGCGTCATGCCGCATGGTCGATATTGCTTGTCGGTTTAAAGGCATGACTGGAACAGGTTAAGTTGAATAGTTTTGTTTGATATTTTGTAACCGCTTACGGTTGTTGGTTCACAGTTTACAGTTTACAGTTTTTTCAAACTTCTAAAGCTTCGAAAGATGCCCCCATAATTCTTTGTTATTTTTTGGCTTTTTTAATCGTAAACTGCAAAACCGGTAACCATGAACGGTTACGTTATTTTTTGGTTTTTTTCTTTTCTGATGTTGTTTCGACTGTTTCGACTGTTTTGCCCGCTGCTTTTTTGGGTTTTGGTTTCTTTTTTTTAAGACAGACCTTATCCTTTCTCACAAACGCGCAGAGCTTCGGATTATAGTATTCTTTACAGTTTAATGGGTTATATAATGGACATTCAGGATGCTTTTTTGACATAAACAACAATCCCCTTTTTTTTTATTATGTTTTGTAATTTTTGTTTGTATCATAAAATCCTTTATTTAACAAGTCACTTCGTATATTTTTCAAATTTAAAAAATGCGAATTCATAATTTAAATTTTTTTGACAATTTAAGTCCGGAATGCAATAAATGCAGGGTTGACTGCCAGCTTATTTGATAGATCAGGCGGAGAATCGGGAGCCAGTATGAAATGAATGATTATGCGGATTTAAAATCAGAACTGTTACAAATAAACCAGAAGGTATTAAACCTTCTGGGGCGGATCAATACCATGCCCGGAACTTCGCAGCATTCTTTTTCCGGGTGGGAAAATATATGTAAAAGTATTGAAAATCAGTTGTCCGATGAATTGATTCGTGTTGCGGTAATCGGTACGATTAAATCCGGCAAGTCTACTTTAATCAACGCCCTTTTTTCAGGCGATTATTTAAAACGGGGCGCCGGTGTTGTTACATCCATGGTAACCAAGGCACGTCGCGGGGAGCACCTTAAAGCATCACTTTATTTTAAACCCTGGGATGAAGTAAATTCAGACATCGAAAGGGCCCTTGTACTGTTTCCCTCAATGGAATGGCGATCCCGGAAGGAACCGTTTGATATTCGGCAGGATTCCGACCGCAGGGATCTGAAACAGGCGCTGGGGACCCTTGAGACAAAACAGCTTTTGAGCAATGACACACGCAATTTGCACAGTTTGTATCTGTTATCATATTTAAAGGGGTATGATCGGGTTAAGCCGTTTCTTGAGTCCGATGAATTGAAACAGGAGTTTACGGACCAGGACTTTTCATCGCACCGGGATTTTTCGGGCAACGAGGCACTGGCGTTTTATTTAAAAGATATTTCCCTTGAAATTGATTCCGGGGAGATTGAAAAAAATATTGAAATTGCTGATTGTCAGGGAAGTGATTCCCCTAACCCCCTTCATATGGCCATGATTCAGGATTATTTGTTGCAGGCCAATCTGCTGATTTATGTGATCAGCAGTCGAACCGGTATTCGACAGGGGGATTTAAATTTTTTATCCATGATCAAAAAAATGGGAATCATTGATCATATGATTTTTGTGGTAAATTGTGATTTCAGTGAGCATGAATCCTTAAAAGAGCTTCAGACGCTTGTGTCAAAGGTCGTTGATGATCTTGCGATTATCAAAAAAAATCCTGAGGTTTATTCGTATTCAGCCTTATACAGTCTTTTCGGGACATATCAAAAGGCGCTTTCCCCCAAAGACCAGGGCCGATTAAAGCAATGGGAAGATGAAAAAGAAATTATAACATTTTCAAATTCCCAGGAAGCGAATTTTAAAAAGAACTTTCAGGAGGTCGTAACCAGACAGAGGTATTCGTTGTTGTTACGGAACCATTTTGAACGGATTAAAATGATTGTTTCGGGTGTTAACCATTGGATTTGTATAAATCAGGATGTGTTAACCAAAGGATCTGATGAAGCGGCGCGGCTGATAAAAAAAATTAAATCCCAGCAGAAAAAAACAGACCGGGTGAAGGTTTTGGTGAGAAGTACGCTTGCCGGCGCATTGCAGCAGATCAAACGGGAAATCAAGGGTGAGGTGGATAATTTTTTTGACAACAAATCCGGTGATGTGGTCCCTGTGCTTATCGATTTTATTAAAAGTTATCATATTTCCCTGTATCAATATGAAGATCGGCTGACGAAAGACGGCTTTTCCAATACACTTTACCTTGTTTTTCAGGAATTCAAGCATGGCCTTGATACTTTTATGGCGGAAAATATCAACCCCAAAATATTTTATTTTGTAAAAAATGAAGAAGAAAAAATCATAGACTATTTTGACTCCATTGCAGGGCCGTATGAGGTGATGGTAAACGATGCGCTTTTTGAATATAATGCTGTCATGGAACGATTAGGCCTTGGCGTGGCCGATGATTATCAGAAAACAACCCCACGTCTTGATATGGAAATATTAAAACGGGTTCAAAACCTGGAATTACCGCCGGCCGCGGCAACCATGAATTACAGCACGGCCATTAAGACCGAAGCCATCATGAGACTTGGATTTTATAATTTTGTCAAAGGGCTCAAACGATTGATCCGGCAGCCCGCAAAAAATGAAACGGAAAATGCATTGTCTGCTTTAAAAGATGCGGTTTTACGCATGAAGAAGGAAACAGAAGGGAGCCTTGTTTTTCATTTTAAAAATTATAAGGAGAATTTAAAATTTCAATATATTTTTAAATTACTGGATGCCGTTTCAAGTCAAATTTATGATGTAATGATGGAAAGATTTCACGATTATACGCAAGATCTTTCTCAATTAACCAGCTCAACGGCGAAAAAACAGGTCGATAAAGAATCGTTGTCCCGGGCATTGCAGGATAGGGCGGCGGAGGTGGATGGGATTTTAGAACGGATGGACAGGTTCGGCGATGCGTTAAAACAGGTGCAGTGAA
>JAOZOL010000263.1 GCA_029933295.1 Desulfobacterales bacterium
CTATGTTTATGTTTCATTTCTCTCCCACTTGTCGGTCCACGAATATTGAGCAGAAGCTGACAAAACAACAACTGAACAACCCTCGTCTGTAAGACAAGAGTTGTTCAGTTGTTGTTCTCTTTTGGCAATAAAGTTAAAATCATTTTTACGTTTTCGCCACTTTCACTCTAAAACCTTATTAAAAAAATTTGCGGAATGCTCCGGATCATTCCGCAAATAATTTAATAGCATATATTTATCTCTATAAAAGCATTATAACAAACAAGAAAAGAAGCCAACTATTTTTTCCCGGGGGTGTCAATAACAGATAATCTGTCCGAATCATGTTTAAGTTGTAAAGTGAGATGTAAAATGACAGATTAGGTGTTACTGGTACATCTATATTATAAAATTGACAAATATAGCTGCATTATGTACGGGAATACCTTGATGTTTGCCCGAAGGTTCCCTCGGCAGCAAAATTGTTCACCTGTGTGGAGGCAGCAATACCCAGAAAAAGGATGTTGCTTCAGCTTGCAGAAAGGAAATGATCATGAAAAGATTTATTGCGATGATGTCAGTTTTGACCATGATTTTGTTTCTTGTACCGATACATGCATCGGCGGGGAAGTCTAGATTTTGCAGCGGCTACGCCAAGACGGCAGTCGATCAGTACGATCAGGCCAAACAACATCATCTTCCGGGCATTCTACCGCCTGTCTGGAGTAGTAACGAAAAAGCTCACTACAACTGGTGCCTGATGGTTTCGGAAAAGGTTGCAAACGCTGAAAATGCCAAACGCCAGGCCTATCTGGATCGCTACCTGTCAAAAAACAGCGGCAGAAACAAGGATAAATACAGCCGTACACACGAAAACAAAGTTTTGGAAATAAAGGATATTCGCTCAAACAAAAAGCCTTTGGCACCTACTGCCATGCCACGGAATTCAGCTTTTACAAAATCTGTCCGCCTCTTAATGAAAATACATCGTATTGTTCCTGCCAAAACAACGCCGAACAGGTTTATCGAAATATATGGTGAAAAATTTGGGACCCAAGTCAATGGGTGCAAGGGATATCTGGTCCAATTTGTTAATACTCATCCGAAAAATTATCCTCTGCGGATCAGGTACTGGACAGATAATAAGATCACTGCCGCTATTCCAAAGAACGTCTTAGCCGGACTTTATCTGCTCAAGCTGTCCAGGCCTGGCGGCAGTCTGGCCAAAAATTCAAATGTAACAATACAAATTACCGGGAAACCAAAAATCAGCAAATTTACTTTTCCAAAAAACATGTATTATCATCAGTTTCCTCAAGGGAGCGGTTTACATTTTCAGTATTATGACTTTCCATTAACCATCTCATGGGAAGATGAAAACCGTGATCTTGCAAATGGGAAGTATCAGTTGACATACAATTGGGTCAGCTGGGGGGGGGAAGAGTCTACCGGCTGGAAGGGTTTGAAGACGTTGAATCTCGGAAATAAATTTGCTGGTGCAAAGAATACGGTCAAACTGCCGCTTAAAATTGAGTTTGGAGGTAAAGGCGCAATCAAGTTCTCTTTCGAGCTCAAGGATGAATCCGGAAATCAGAGCAATACCGCATCGGGCATCGTAAACCTTCAAGGATATAATCCCTCAAAAGTGGGGGGGGTAAGCAAAGTTAAAGGGACAGCCAAAAAAGTAGGAGAGGCATCCCCGGCTAAAGGGATTTTCAAAAAGACTTTGTTCCTGACCCAGGAATCTGATCCGGATGCCACTTTTGCAGCTGTTCCCTATTCCGGAAATATAGCAGCGATAAAAAAGGCGAAACTTAAGAGCATCACCAACAAGAGCCCATACACCATGTCTTTCGATACTGGATTCAGTTCAAGAATAATGGCAGCCAAGTGCTCAAGCGACATAAAAGTTACGACCGAATTCAGGCTGTTGCCAAACCAGACTCATACGTTCAGCAATGAGAGTCTCAGTTATGGAAAACATTTTTATGTATGCGCAGATCCAGCTTCAAAAAGTGAAACTTCGCTAAAGTTGGAGTATGTTTATGAAGTATATTAAAAGAGGTATTGCCGTATTCATCTTCTGTACAACCCTCTTTTCAGGACAATATGTACTTGCAGGGAGCCCCAGCGTTCATCAGGAAGTAGAACTTACCATAGAAATGAAAGGCCTGACAAAAGCTCCCAATGGAATTGATAATACTACCGGCAGTGAAAGCGATACGTTTATACTTCCGGAAAAAGATGGAAAGATCACTGCTGAAGGACATTATACCCATCATGGCAGCATGGGAGGAGGATATGTACTCTCCGGCCTTTCCTACCGCTATGGATACATCAAAAACAACGAATTAATACTCACAGCCGGGGAGTGGTTTTTTGCAGGAGAAAGTATGAAACGAACTGAGATGAAGCCACAGGTGCATATCCCCCTCAAAAACGGCGCGGAAGTAACATATGATTTTCATTACTCGCAATCAGGGGCGCATTGTGATTCAACCGGTATATTTTCCCTTGAATTCAAAAACAAGGAGAAATAACGTTTTTAGGTAGTATCAATAATTCTTCACTTTTTCCGGCAGTCCCCTGAAGTTGTGTTTTAATCAAACTCCAGGCCGGAGAACATTTCATTGCCGCTTTCGTAGATGTGTCTTTTCATGTGGCTGACGTAATCCGGCCTGAGTTCGTCCCGCCAGCGGGGGAAGCCGCCCCGCTCGACATAGCGCAGCAGCTCGTGGAAGTTGTGCTGGTCAAAAGTGTAGTCCCCGATGTGGACGCACCGGTTCCGCAGGCGTAAAAACGGAATTTCCACGGTCTTGGCGTAGGGAGCAATCATCTTCCTGAAGATGTTTTGAGTTTTGAAACCGAGCGGATTCTGTTTGAAATTGACCGGATCGTTCGGAAAGGGAAAATTGCGGTAGGTGTCGCCGATGAAGCCGGTATAGTAAATGCCATGGATCGCCCCCATCAAATCCCCCACCGCCGCCGGCTTGGCGATTTTATCGGCGGTAAAGCTTTCAACCGGGCTCCATTTCTCATGTTTAGCGCAAGTGGAAATGTAGCGACAGAAAGCATCGGCAAAGAAAAAATACTGCTGGAAAAGCAGCATATCCGATTCAATATTGAAGAAACCGAAAGCGATGCTGCCGTGATCGATGGTTTGAAAAGTCAGCGGCACGGTATTTCCCTGATAACGATGGTGAGTTTACAATCCCTTTATAATCAACATTCCGACACCCTGTCCCGAAAACCTCTCCCGGTCATTTCGTAGCCGTCTTTCTGGTGATAGCCCAGAGCATTTTTTTCTGGGTCAGCCAGATAGTTTCATCCTGAAATATGGTGTCTATTTTGACGGTTCCATCCGGGGTGGTATAGAGAACGATTTCGGATTGGTTCACTGGGCAACCTCCGGTAAATAATTATCATCTTTTGCCCAATTATGCGGATTATTTACAATATATTTTCGGATGCGGTTTAATTCATCATTATCGCGAATAATACGATCATGAAATCGGGATTGCCATGCAAAATCTGGGTAAAATTCATGAACAGATTTTGAAACCGCTGATTTATACGAACGAATGGTTGTCGATAATGAATTTGTTTTTGGTGAAATTGATGACATTTTCTTATCAATTACCCGTGTAGAGACGTTGCATGCAACGTCTCTACAATCATTCCCATCATTTTTTTCAATAATCACAATCCCATGAATATGATTCGGCATTACAATAAATTCATCCAATTCAACAAACGGAAAATGATTGGGGATTTCCTGCCAATATTTTTCCGCCATTTTACCAATATCTGATAATAACATCACACCATTTTCAATTTTACCGAACAAATATTCCCTGTTTTTTGTGCAGATGTTGGTAAAATAATACCCGTTTGATAAATAATTCCATCCTTTTAACCGGATGCTTTCTATGCGGTATTTGCTTTTATACAGGGTCATTTCACCAAGGTACTCCAACAAAAAATCTCGTGTCAAAATAAAAACTGGCCTCTTTTTGTCGGGCTTTACAAAGCTTCTACCAAATGTCAAATAAATTTATTCAAAATCAGCTGGAAGATCTGCTTATAACGTGATTTTGGATTGGGAAAAATAGCGCTGTTTTTTCCGAATAATCTATGCCCTCGACCAACGGCTGCTGAAATAATCTTCCAAAATGCTCCCATGATCAAAGGCTAT
>JAOZOL010000264.1 GCA_029933295.1 Desulfobacterales bacterium
TGTATTTTGAGGATTAAAATTTAAGCCCAACGCAGAAATTGGGGAAATTAGCGGTTTTCGTTCGGGCACTAGTTAATTTGATCCATTATCTGTGCAATACTCAGGATGAAACCGGCATCCCGTTGCTTTAAAAATCAATGCGTTCAGTTCCTGATGCAATGCTTTATAAGAATAATAGTTACTGGCAATTTCATAATTATGTGATACCAGGCGATCCCTAAGATTCTTGTTTTCCAGAAGCTTTAGCGTATTTTGAACCGCATCTTCGGTAACGTATCCGTCGATCTCGATCACTGAAAACCCTTTGGGTTTGATGTCAACGGTATAAATAGAATACGTGTTTACAACAATCGGTTTTTTGAAATAAATAGCTTCTAAAAACGCATTGCCGAACCCTTCATAATTGGACGGATACGTCACCAGGTCAGCATGGGGATAGATGTCATTTAAGGTGTAAATTTTTCGTCCATCCGACGTGGTTCCCCTGTGATCATTGATGATATCAGATACAAAAATGGTATCCACATTCATCAGTTTCGAGTACTCCCTGATCCTGTTTTCATACTGGTACCCCTCATCACCCGAGGCATGGGAGATAACCAGTTTTGCTTTTTTCCCCAGCCGATGGGTCAATTCAATGGCATGCTCAATCCCTTTTCTCTGGACAACCCGGGTGGGCTGAAGGATAAAAATTTCATCCTCCTTGATGCCAAGGGCATTCCTGACATCAGCAGTATACTCATCAATCCCCGGAGGCGGGGTGTCAAAATCCATAACGTTGGGAATAATATGGGAAGAAATTCCGGTCCGCAGGCTTAACTGATCCCCGGCAGCAGAACTGATCACCACATTTTCAATGCATGAAATATGCGGTGGAAAGGCCATTCTCAAGTAATCATTCACTGCATTTGTCAAAAACCGCTGCCGTTCCCAAAAAAAATCATGATGATGGGCAATGGCCGGCATTTTTATCTCAGACAATATTTCCGTAATCGCCACGCCCAGCGGAATATTCATGGGAATCGCAAGGGCGTTTTGAATGACCAAAAGTTCGATTTCATATTTTCCGATAAATTCATACAGATCATCTTTAATTTTGTTTTTGATGGATTGAATCTGATCCGTCAGATATCGGCCCCGCTCATAAACACCGAAAACACTCTGATTGATTTCATTGATGGCAGGGTGCCGGAAATGAGATTCTGGAGAGAGATATGATCTTTCCGGCGGCCGGTCCAGCTCGCCGGCAAAATAATAACAGGTAAACCGATGTTTTTCGAAAACTTCCGCCCACTTCGCTGTTTCCAGAGAAACCCCGTCTGTCCCCATGAACCGTGTTGAAATAAACCCCACATTATGACTCGTATCACAATCGCTGCAATATGCCATATTTTCTCACCCCGCCTTTTTAAGATATAGATTACGGTAATGCCAAAAAACCATGCCTGATTTACTTTTCAAACAAATTACCAGAATAACCATCCGAAATGCAATGGTAATTATTATATTAAAAAAGGATTAAAAAATGTTGACAATCGATGATTGTTTATCATAATTAAACTCGACTTTTAATCTCGATTATTCAACTCTTTAGCAACAGGAACAAAAAATGTTAGAAGTTAAGGTCGACCTGTTAAAAAACAGACTCTATATTACCATTGGAAGAATTCAAAGAAATAAAGTAAAGAACTCTTCAGATATTGTTGAAAAAGCTGTTTCCAAATTAGAACCCGGGTTTACCTGCCTCTCCCGGATCATTGACGCAAGGGACATTGACCAGAATGATATTGAAGAAATAAAAAAAATACAGATGATGCTTGCAAAAAGCGGCATGGCAAAGGCCGTCCGGGTTGGCGTGGAAAATGGAAAGCTGCTGTTAAATCGTGTCGGAAAAAATACTGAATATATTGCTTCTGACGCGACAACCCTGGAAGAGGCTGAAAAAATGTTAGATGAATGGGTCAACAATAATGGTTCGTGAAACATAACTCATAATAATGGAAAAGGGCATATGAAACAGGAATCCAATATCTTGCAATACCTTCCTAAGATAAAAAATATCCAGATCTTTCACTGGTTACATGAAGATGAATTACAAAAAGTGCTTTTGATATCTTCTATCTTACATTTTAAAAAAGGCGGGACCATTGTTTCCCAGGGAGACATCGGCAACTGCCTGTATGCAATTATTAAGGGTAAAATAGAAGTTTCGGTGAAGGATTTAAAGGAAAAAAAAGTTGTTATCTGCACCATGCAGCAAGGTGAAATTTTCGGGGAAGCTGCCATATTTTTAACGACCAAAAGAACCGCCACCATTACCTGCACAGAAGATACATCTGTTATCCAGATCAGCCGCAAAGATTTACTATATTTTTTCAAATCATACCCCCATGCCGGGAATAAACTTTTGATGATGATGATTTTGAATCTGTTAAACAAGCTGAAACATGCCAACGAGGATCTGGTGCTTGAAAAACAATCGGATGTGGACTTAGATTATGTTGACACCCTGATCCATGACTTTATAGCGGAAACAGACACCCCATCAGATTAAGATAGATGGGAAAATTTATACCCGCCTATATTCCAACCGCAAAACCGGCCATCTTTTTAAAAAAATTACCTGTGCAGCCGGTTATGCCCCTTGCACCCTACAACCGAAAAAAACTTACAGCAAGCTTGGTATACCTCGAACAATCTGATTTTTTATCATTATTTCATCAATCCCGCTCTTAAATCTCATCCGATTCCGCTTGACAAATCAAATGCCCCTAAATAGACTGACTTTTTTTTTAAGAAACCCACTTATAAGAATTATATTTAGGTAATTTAATCCTATATAACTTATTAATGAAAAGGAGACTTAAAAAATGTCAAATTTAATCCCCCCACATGGCGGCAAAGGACTGACCTGCTGCTTGCTCGAAGGCCCGGAACTGGAAGCTGAAAAGAAAAAAGCCGAAGGTTTAAAAAAAGTGACGATTTCCCCACGGGTTAAAGGCGATTTGATTATGATCGGTATCGGCGGTTTTTCACCCCTGACCGGTTTTATGACAAAAGCGGACTGGAAAGGAGTATGCGATGATTTCCTGCTGGCTGATGGAACATTCTGGCCGGTACCGGTAACCTTAGACGTTACTAAAGAAGATGCGAATGCCATCAATGACGGTGACGAAATTGCTCTTTATGATCCGGAAAATGATGAAATCATGGCAACCATGAAAGTCACTGAAAAATTTGCGATGACCGAAGCCGACAAAATCTATGAAAGTGAAAAGGTTTACATGGGCGAAGGCACTCCCACGGCTGAAGAATTCTGGAAAATCGCCAAAGAAGACCATCCCGGCGTCCAGATGGTAATGAACCAGAAAGATGTTAATCTTGCCGGCCCTGTTAAAGTTTTGAGCGAAGGCGAATATCCCACTGAATTTGCCGGCGTCTACCACCGCCCGGAAGAATCCCGCGCGATTTTCGATGAAAAAGGCTGGACCGAAGTTGCTGCATTGCAGTTGAGAAACCCCATGCACCGCTCCCATGAATACCTTTGTAAAATTGCCGTTGAAGTATGCGACGGCGTTTATATTCATTCTCTGGTCGGAAATCTGAAACCCGGCGATATTCCTGCCGATGTACGCGTCAAATGTATTGATGCGCTGGTTAAAAATTATTTTGTGGAAAGCAATGTTGTTCAGGGAGGATATCCCCTGGATATGCGTTACGCTGGTCCACGCGAAGCGTTACTACATGCTACTTTCCGGCAGAACTATGGCTGCTCCAGAATGATCATCGGCCGTGACCATGCCGGCGTTGGCGACTTCTACGGCATGTTTGAAGCTCAGACCATTTTCAATAAAATACCGACCCCCGCGGAGCCCGGAAAAGCCCTGCTCTGTACACCGCTTAAAATTGACTGGACATTCTACTGCTACAAGTGTGACGGCATGGCTTCATTGAGAACCTGCCCGCACGCAAAAGAAGACCGCGTATTACTGTCCGGCACCATGCTGAGAAAAGGCCTTTCCGAAGGAACCGAAATTCCTGACCACTTTGGCCGTGAAGAAGTTCTCGAGATTCTTCGTGAATACTATGGAAGCCTGACGGAAAAGGTTGAAGTTAAACTCCACGGTGCAGCTACAGGAGAATAAAAAATAAACGCAGCTACGCAGTATTAATA
>JAOZOL010000713.1 GCA_029933295.1 Desulfobacterales bacterium
AAATGAGAGAAAAATTTGCCGCATCAGACAGGTCTCCGCCAAAAATATCGGCGGCTAGGATGCACAGATAGGCCCGCAGCCGTTTCGCTTTTTTACTGAGGAGAATCTGGTTGGCATATTTGTGAATTGGTATATTCTGATCAAAAATTCTGCTGATTTTTTCATTGAATACAGGCTTGTAGATTTCAGCCTTTTCCGCCAGTCCGGTATAGATCAGTTCGATCATCTTCTTTTCCAGCAGTTCATAGGCTTTTTTGTGGGATTGGCCGGAATTTATGATAATTCCTAAAGCCTTTGGTATGTCATCGTTGGCTTGAGCTTTGCTGATAATAGGTTCGATAATTTTGTGGTCCCAGAAAACTTTTCGTAATTTATCGTCCCATTTTTTTTCATTATTATGAAAAAATGTCTTGATGGCATTACCACCCTGCTGGAGGTATTTCTGGTTGCCGGTTTGTAAAAAAAGTGTGCAATATGGTGCAGCAATCAGGGCGGATTTCCTCGCGTGGTAGATGCCGCCGCCATGAATGATGTTGGCCAGGCCGGCGGCATCACCGAGAAGCAGGGTTGAAGTTCCATTCAGTGCGGTTGGTATGGTCATCGGGATAATGCCCCCGGCTTTATGGACTACGGTATATCCCTGTAGTTTTCCCGCCGCAATCGGATGATGGGCGATGAACTCATCCAGCACTCTCTTAAGATTGATGCCACCCCTTTTAATGCTTTTTAATGTTCCGCCGATTCCAACCGAAACGATGTTTTTATGAGGAAATATCCAGGCATAACCTTCAGGAAGCTCTTTTAGATAATAGATCTCTATAAACTTAGCCAAAGATTTTGGCATGGATTCCAACTTCAGCCAGTAATGGCGGGTTACGGCTAATCCATGTTTATCCTCTTTGTTTTTCTGTTTTCCGATAAGTTTTGTTGCATATGCCCCGCCGGCATTGATGACCAGCCTTGCGGTTAAAGGTTTTTCCTCATGGTTGGTATAGACGTAGATTTTTTCTCCTGACCGGCGGATGCGCGTGACTTTAGTTTGGGCGCGGAAAAACGCCCCAGCTT
>JAOZOL010000714.1 GCA_029933295.1 Desulfobacterales bacterium
CTCGGAAGCGGAATTTTTGCAGGAGTATCTGTCAACCATTACCCCAGCTGAAATGCAAAATAATGGCATACATTTCCTTTGTCCCTGGAAAAGAAAAGTGCCAGTGTTGAATGCTGTCAACACCAGGATTCATTTGCACCTGTCCAAAAATGAATCAATGAAGACATGCCCGATGCCTGATGATTCAAATTCAAGGCGAGCCATGTTGGCTCGATAGCTAAACCTTATATGAAATATCCAGAAATTGAATAATATACTTGACATTCAATGCATTAAATCAAAAATAACGCCGGATCATAAAAGGAATAAACACGGGAGAATCATATGACGGACCACCAGTCAATGCAAAACGCTAAACAAGGATCGCTTGAAGGAATAAACATGGTGACGCATTACCATGAAAAGCTTTTTACGGGACTATCAAATTTAAGGCAGACAGCGCCCCCTCCTATTCTTTTCTGGCAATTGTCCCACCGGCCCGCTGGACCGTTTTTTGTTCAAATGCCGCCTGAAAGCCGGGAGCGTAATTCATATATTGGGGAACCGGATACCGTAAACCGGCGTCATGTGTGGCTTCCAAGCCTTCCATCAGAACGTATAGCTTATTATTAGGGCATGCGAACATAACCTCGGAATCCTGAGCACCACCCCAGACGCGGTCTCCGTTACCCAACATCACCATCTGCGGCTGATTGGTGACGATTGCTTTGACAACACCTTCATGGCACGACCCGATCCTTCCGGCAGAAGAAAATTCAAGGACACCGCCTTCAACATAGAGATACGCCTGAATAAAGCGCATGGCCTGGGCAGGCAGGCAATAAATCAGCACCACATCCGGCACGACTTTTGTTCTTGCCAATGGTGAGACCACAAGTCCCTGTATGTCTTCTTCAAACCGGTAAAGATGCGTCACCAGTTTTTCAGATGTCATGGCATCTTTGGCATATAATCCAACACTGAACGCATTGCTCCATTTCACCGTTTCTTCGGTCACCGGGTCCCAACCATAAATAGACCGGGCCAGCAAACAATTAATATCGTCTTCCCTGATTTCAATCGTCC
>JAOZOL010000715.1 GCA_029933295.1 Desulfobacterales bacterium
GCGTAAATTACGCCATCCCAACTTTGCCGGCCATTTACGGCAATATCTGAATTAAACGACGAGCTTGCGAGTGGCGCGTATACAATCAATAAATGTAAGCGGTCATTCTCCCCCAATGATTTGTACACTGATTGCACGGATGAACACGGATAAAAAGTAAAAATCAGTGCAATCGGCGTAATCAGTGTCCCCTTTTAGTTAGGTGAGTGACCGTTTACCAAAAAATCATAGTATTGGCATATGAGCGAGAAGGAGTACATTTATTATCTCACCTTGGGGCGTAAAGATCGCTTTCGTTACTACCATGATTTGATACAGGGGAAAATTGTTCGTTTTGTTGTTCAATATGAAGCATATATCAATGGCTCATGGTATCCAATTATACGTTACGATACAGCGCATGGTCATCCACACAAGGATATTCTTCACCCAAATAAACCGCAGGAAAAAATTGAATTTCACGGTTATTCCACAGACGACGTGTTGACATTAGGTGAACGGGATATTAAGGAAAATTGGCAGCGTTATCGAGTTAAATATGAACAGGAGATGAAGTGATGGCTTACAATCAAGAAACAATTTTTGAAAAAAATCAAACACTTTCTTTTGAATTTGAGCGTTATATTCTGGATCATCCTGAAACGTTGGATCAAATTCCATCGGGTGCTGAAATTGTCTTGTTACCCAAATATGATCCTGAGCTATATCAGATTAATTTGGAAATGATTCAAGATGTACGGCATCAAGATGATCATCCGCTGGTGGTTTATGTTGAAATTGAAGCGTTAGCCCCATCCCGTTCCCGACTAATTAACCCGTACATGACTTCGCATCCTATGGCCTCCGCATAATATCTGACACCATTATCATAAACTTAACGATTTATCGCCCCTGCGATGGTTACAGTGAGTTGGAAACGGGGGTAAAACACCTTTTTAACTGGTTGTAACGAAGACAGGTATCCACTACTCGGTGAATATTTAAGGTTTGTACTTATGAATACAATTGAATTGTTGCCACAGACGCGAGAGTTGTTGACGGATGAAATACTTGGTCAGCAGGA
>JAOZOL010000716.1 GCA_029933295.1 Desulfobacterales bacterium
CTTATGTTTTTCCTAATCCTCAAGTTAATTTTTCTGTTAACGATTCTCAGCAATGTTTTAATGAAAATGATTTTGTTTTTACTAACAGCTCAACTATAAACACAGGTTCTCAAAGCTACCTTTGGAACTTTGGAGACGGCAACACTTCAACAACTCTAAACCCAACCCACATTTACGGTTTGGATGATACTTTTACTGTAAAGCTTGTTGTTCAATCAGCTTTGAGTTGTAGTGATTCAGCTTCTCTCACAACTTATGTTTTTCCAAGTCCAGAACCTGCTTTTTCAATCAATGACAGCCAGCAATGTTTTAACGGTAACTCTTTTGTCTTTTCAAATAGCTCAACGATAAATTCAGGAACACAAAGCTACCTTTGGAATTTTGGAGATGGTTCTACTTCTTCCTCTACAAGTCCAATTCACAGTTATTCAACGGATGATACTTTTTCTGTAAAAATAAAAATCACTTCAAACTTAGGTTGTCTAGATTCTTTAAGCAAAACAACTTATGTTTTTCCTAATCCTCAGGTTAATTTTTCTGTTAACGATTCTCAGCAGTGTTTTAATACTAATAATTTTGCTTTCACAAACAGCTCAACTATAAACACAGGTTCTCAAAGCTACCTCTGGAACTTCGGTGATGGAAACACTTCTACTGTTTTGAACCCAACTCACATTTATAGTTTGGATGATACTTTTACTGTAAAATTAGTTGTTCAATCAGGATTGAGTTGTAGCGATTCTGCATCTCTCACAACTTATGTTTTTCCAAGTCCAGAACCTGCTTTTTCAATCAATGACAGCCAGCAATGTTTTAACGGCAATTCTTTTGTTTTTACTAACGCTTCAACAATTAATTCAGGAACGCAAACTTATCTCTGGGATTTTGGAGATGGCTCTACTTCTTCTGCTACAAGTCCGATTCACAGTTATTCAACAGATGATACTTTTTCTGTAAAATTATTAATTTCATCAAACTTAGGTTGTCTGGATTCTTTGAGCAAAACAACTTATGTTTTTCCTAATCCTCAAGTTAATTTTTCTGTTAACGATTCTCAGCAATG
>JAOZOL010000717.1 GCA_029933295.1 Desulfobacterales bacterium
CCCCATGTTCGGCATCGGCATACCTGAATTATTAATCATACTGGCCATAGCGTTGATCGTTATCGGCCCCAAAAAGCTGCCTGACCTGGCCAAATCCCTGGGGCGCGCATTAAATGAATTTAAAAAAGCCACCAGGGAATTCAAGGATTCACTGGACCTGGACGATGACGTAAAAAACCTCAAAAAACCGTTTAATGACATCAATGAAAATCTTCGCAGTGCATTAAAGGATACGACAAGCAGAACACATACGAACACGGATATCGTCGACAGCGCTCCGCCTCCGCCCGAAAGTACGGACACTTCCGAAAAACCCGCTTCCAGCAAGGTTGAGACTGATGAATGATAATGAAAAACTACCGTTTACGTCGCATCTGGAAGAGCTTCGAAAACGCCTGATCCGTTGTTTTATCGCTGTCATGATCGGCTTTGTGGTTTCCTATCTTTTTAAGGAAAGATTGTTTGAAATTCTTACCCGACCGCTGATCCAGGTGATGGGGCAAAGCGGCACCCTGATATTCACCGGAATACCGGAAGCATTTTTCACTTTTTTGAAAATCTCCTTTCTTTCCGGCATCCTTTTGGCGATACCCGTGATTATGTTTGAATTCTGGATGTTTGTGGCACCGGGATTATACAAAAACGAGCGAAAGCTGTTTTTTCCCATCGTGATTATTTCATCCTTTTTTTTTGTGGGTGGCGCACTGTTCGGATACTTTATTGTCTTTCCGTTCGGCTTTAAATTCCTGTTAGGATTTGCCACGGAAACCATCCGCCCGCTACCCTCCATGAAGGAATATTTAGGTTTTTCTGCAAAGCTGCTGCTGGCTTTTGGCCTTGTATTCGAACTTCCGCTGGTTATCACCTTTCTCGCACGCATAGGGCTGGTTAGCGTAGATTTTCTTAAAAAAAACAGAAAATACGCTGTTTTACTGTTTTTTGTCGTTTCCGCCATATTAACCCCGCCGGATGTGGTAACCCAGGTAATGATGTCGATTCCACTGATGCTGCTTTATGAAATCAGCATAATTGGTGCCCGTATTTTCGGTAAAAAATCTCCCA
>JAOZOL010000718.1 GCA_029933295.1 Desulfobacterales bacterium
GTCGCCTGGTTTTCCGTGATGTCAAGGTCCCCAAAGAAAACCTGGTGGGAGAACTTCATGGGGGCGCGTTATGTTTTCACCAAATGATGATTCCCGAACGCTTGACATCAGCGGCCGGCTGTCTATCTGCCTGGGGCGCGCTGGATCTGGCAGTTCGTTATTCCAGCCACCGCCGGGCATTTGGAAAAGAAATTAGAAAATACCAGGCAGTCAGTTTCAAGGTAGCGGATTCCATCACCCAGCTGGATGCTGCCCGGGGACTCACGTATATGGCAGCCAAAGCAGTAGACAATAATTATGCCAATGTCCGGCGTCTGGTCAGCGAAGCCAAACGCTTTGCCACTGAAGCGGCCTGGGATGTGGTAAATAATTCCATGCAAATCATGGGCGGTATCGGGTATACGGATGTTTATCCCATTGAACGCGCCCTCCGGGATCAGCGCCTGGCCATGATATGGACCGGCACCACCGAAATCATGAACCTGATGATTCAGCATGAATATTACAACCAGATCCTTGACCCATCTTATGACCGCCGAATCATGGAAGATGATGCCACCAATCCGGATATTACCGAACGATGCTTTTCGGATGATGACATGATGGATGTTTTTGACGGAAAAATTCAGAATCCTTCAACCTGATGAGGAACATTGACGCGCCAATTTTATAACGAATACCTAAAAATTAACCACAGAAAACACAGAGAACACAGAGGGGAAAAATCAAAAAACCTTTTCTCTGTGGTATTAATATTTTTTTCTGCTTATCCGGTTTACTCAAGTTGAGTTTAAAAGTAATTATTTCGAATATATGGCAATGGATTCCCGCCTTCGCGGGAATGACATAACCTTTATTCATCATTAAAAAATCGACTGTCGTCATACCCGCGAAGGCGGGTATCCAGGAAAATAGTCCCTTGATTTTGACGGCTCAATGCGTTCAACTTGAGCGAAGTGAATAAGGGTGCATTCCCGTTTAGTTGCATAAGCAAAAAGACCGAATTTGTTGAAAAACATTGTCTGTCATGATGTTCCATCTCCCGGATAGAAGTTGGCTCCT
>JAOZOL010000265.1 GCA_029933295.1 Desulfobacterales bacterium
ATAAGACAACACAGAAAGTTGAAATATTATGTAATCAGGAAAAATTTCAATATACGAAAAAATGATTCAAATCAATACAAATTTCATACCAGCCACACCCGGCACCTATATTGTCGGTGGAACGGTCCGGGATATTCTCCTTGGCATCTCTCCAAAAGATTACGACATTGTTACCCTGGGCGACCCGGCAGTCCTGGCCGGCCGGATTGCGGCAAATTCCCATGGTAAAGTCATCAAAATGGGCAAGCCCGGAATCACAATTTTCCGTATTATTGCCCAGAATCAAACCTTTGATGTGGCACCAGCCGCCGGTATCACCATTGAAGAAGACTTAAATAAAAGAGACTTTACCATTAATGCCCTTGCAGCAGACGTATCAACCGGCCGTATCATGGATATTTTTAACGGTGTTGCGGATTTAAAAAAAAAAAAAATCCGCATGATATCCCGACAAAATTTTAAGGCGGACCCCATCAGACTTCTTCGGGCATATCGCCTGGGTGCTTTCCTGAATTTTTCCATTGATCAAAAAACCGGTTTGGCGATCAGGGATGAATCATTTCGCATCACCGAGCCCGCCGGAGAACGGATCAGGGAAGAATTAATAAAATTGTTCAATACGTCCTGCTCTTATCAATATATATTAATGATGAACGAAACAGGGTTGCTGACACATCTCTTTCCCGAACTAAAAGCATTAAAGGACTGTTCACAAAATAAATATCACACCTATGATGTTTTTGACCATACCTTAAAAGCATACTCATATCTCGAAACCCTGATTCACTCACCAGGTTCGGTATTGTCCGGATTTGAAGAACTTGAAAATTTTTTGTCAGGATCTGAGCAAAACACCCTGCTAAAGCATGCCATCCTGCTCCACGATACCGGCAAGCCGGCCACGCGGTCTGTTGATAAAAACGGCCTTGTGCATTTTTACGCCCATGAAAAAATCAGCGCAGATATGGCTGCAAAAATCAACAAACGCTTTAGATTTTCCAATCAGGAACAGCTTTATGTCGATTTTATTATCAGAAATCACTTAAAGCCCCTGTCGCTGTTTACCGCTTATCAAAAAAACCGGCTCTCACCAAAAGCCATAACCCGTTTTTTTTTAAAAAGCGGTGGCATGACTGCTGATTTATTTGTTCATACCATTGCTGACATTTACGGTAAAGGCATAGAAAAAAACACAATCGCATTTATTGAATTCGCAGACTACATGATACGGACATACGTAAATACTTTCATGCCCCAGGCCTCAAATCCGCCCCTGATTAACGGTCACGACCTTATCAATGAGCTTGGGTTGCCCCCCTCCCCTGTTTTCTCAAAAATCCTTGACCATGTTAAGGAAGAACAGATCGCAGGCATTATCAATAATCGAAATGAAGCCCTGATGCTGGCAAGAAAAGTTTTGAATAACCATTCTTGACAACAGGACATCATTTTTATATCAGTAGTTTTTTTATAAATCACATTTAAAGGAGCTAAAATATGAACAGTTTATTTTTCGGCCCCAACGGCAGCGGCAAAGGGACACAGGGTGCAATTGTAAAAGACAAATACAAGATGGCACACATTGAATCCGGCGCGATATTCAGAGAAAATATCAAAGGCGGGACAGAACTGGGCATGAAAGCCAAAGAATACATTGACAAGGGAGAACTGGTTCCCGATGAGATCACCATCCCCATGATTCTTGATCGTTTAAAAAAAGATGATTGTAAAACCGGATGGCTGCTTGACGGTTTCCCGAGAAATAAAAATCAGGCTATAAAACTAAACGAAGCCTTAAAGGCTGAAGGCATGACATTGGATATTGTGGTTGAAATTTTACTTGACCGTGAAATCGCAAAAAACAGAATTATGGGACGCCGTCTTTGTGTGAACGACAATAATCATCCCAATAATATTTTTATTGATGCCATCAAACCGAATGGGGAAAAATGCCGGGTATGCGGAGGTGAATTAACCGCGCGTGATGACGACCAGGATGAAGCGGCCATCGACAAACGCCATTCCATTTATTATGATACAGATACTGGGACACTGGCGGCAGCATACTATTTTAAGGGGCTTGCCGAAAAAAATGATTCTATGAAATACATTACCTTAGACGGCAAAGCAGCACTGCCGGATGTTACGGCAGAACTGGTTTCAAAACTTTAATCTTTGACGAACTCGTAAAAAAAATAAAAAAAATACTTGCATTTATTTGTTTTTTGTTGTTATGAATTAAGTTTAAAAAATTAAATCAGCATAATTCATATAAAGGTGGTGACAGTTTTTGAAAGAAATTACGGTTCGCGTTGATGACAATGACATTGAGCGCGCAATGCGCATTTTGAAAAAAAAGATTCAAAATGATGGTTTGTTTAAACGATTAAAATTGAAAAAAAACTATGAAAAGCCCAGCGAATACAGACGGCGAAAGAAAAGAGAAGCCTTAAGACGGCAACGTATCGCAGAATCAAAACGCAATTCACGATATCGCCGTTATTAAACCCTATAAAATCTGATTTTCTAAAACCCGGTATGAGTTTTTTATTGATTCTACCGGGTTTTTAATATTTGATGGCTTCGTAAAAAGCCCAACTTCTGCGTTGCGCTTCATCTCTCGTCATTCAACGTACTATATGTACGCCTCATTCCTTGAGATTCGCACGCCTTGAATTTGAACTTTTTTCTTTGCCATCATAAACCGAGTCCATCAATATTTGATATCATGAGCCATGACAATTACATAAAATGCCTTGAAGAAATGTATGGCCTCAGGCGCTTTGGCATTAAACTGGGCTTGGATGTCATCGGCAGTATTTTAGACAACCTTAAAAACCCTGAAAAAACTTTTTCCTGTATCCATATTGCCGGAACCAACGGAAAAGGCTCAATTGCTTCAGCCCTGGCAACCATTCTTAACGCCTCAGGATACAAAACAGGATTGTATACTTCCCCGCACCTGATCGATTTTAATGAGCGGATCTGCATCAATAACACACAAATTTCAAATGACGAGGTAATCACATCTTATCAGGCAGTCAAAACGGCTTGCCGGGGCAAACGCGAACCGACGTTTTTTGAATACACAACTGCCATGGCCTTATATCAGTTTGCAAAATCTTCAGTGGACTGGGCGGTCATTGAAACCGGCATGGGCGGACGACTGGATGCAACCAATATTCTGAGTCCGAGTCTGTCAATCATCACCAACATCTCCCTGGAACACCGCTCTTATCTGGGCAACACCATCGCAGAAATTGCCGGAGAAAAAGGGGGAATCATAAAAGCTAAAACACCGGTCGTAACAGGTGTAACGCAGAAAAGCGCCATTAACGTATTAAAACAGATTGCATCGGAAAAATCCGCGCCCCTGTATCGATCAGGAGAGCATTTCAAGGTCCGGCGAAATAAAAACGGCCATTTTTCTTATTCCGGCATTGATCACCAGTGGAAAAATATGAAAACCGGTCTTCCGGGAAGCCATCAGGTCGATAATGCCGCCCTGATTCTGGCGGCATGTGAAGTCTTGATTCAAAAAGGGCTCTGCATTGAACTTGATCAGATTAAAAAAAGCCTGGCAACCTATTCCTGGCCCGGAAGACTTGAAATTATTCCTGCAAATGGCAAAGTAACCCCCGAGATAATTATTGACGGGGCACATAACCTGATGGCCGCAAGAAAACTCGGCAAATTTCTTATGCAGGAATATTCCCACAAAAAAATAACCTTAGTCATCGGTATTTTAGATGATAAACCGTTTGAATCGATCCTGCGGTCCCTGCTGCCCAGCTGTGCCCGGGTTGTTTTGACCGAACCGGACATTGACCGGAGTCTTTCTCCTGAAAAACTGATGCCGTTTACACAGTCCTTTGTCAGTGATACGGTCATTATAAAAAATGTTGCATCCGCCGTAAGGCATGCGATTAAAATAACACAGCCGGACAGCGTTATTTGCATAGCCGGCTCTCTTTACGTGGTCGGTGAAGCCAAGCAGGCCCTTGAAATCCGTAATATTAAAAGTTGACTAATGGATACGAATTTTTTATTTAACTCATAGTGTGCGCCCGTAGCCCAGTGGATAGGGCGTCAGCCTCCGGAGCTGAAGATCGCAGGTTCGAATCCTGCCGGGCG
>JAOZOL010000719.1 GCA_029933295.1 Desulfobacterales bacterium
AAAATGAACGGCAGGAATTTAGTAACAGAAACTGTTACCGTGGTTTATACAGAGAGGAAAATAAAGAAGAGAAAAAATGGCGTCCCCAAGGGGATTTGAACCCCTGTCGCCGGCGTGAAAGGCCGGTGTCCTGGGCCAGGCTAGACGATGGGGACGCATGTTTAACTATTTGGAATGGCAGGGTGATAACCGTTATGAGGTTGTCGAGCGCATCTCTATATAGTATTACTGAGTAAATGTCAATAAAAAATCACCAAAAAATCAGCCGGATAGGGTGATCCATAAAATCTCCCGCCTGCAACATAGAAATCAACCTTAAGGAAGGAACAGCAGGCCGCTGTACAATTTCAACTGCTGGTCCAAGGTCCTGGCCCGGGGAATAATCGCCTCCAGTTTATCCCAAAATTTTTGCCCATGATTTTTCACTTTTGTATGCACCAGCTCGTGAATGATGATAAAATCCCGTAAATCAGCCGGCAAAAGGGTAAGCTTTATATTGAGGCTGATATTATTGGCCGCCGAACAGCTGCCCCACCTGGTTCGCTGTCGACGAATAAATACCCGGTTAAAGCTGAAGCCATGTCTTTCAGCCAGCTGAGTCAACCGGGAAATCAATGCCTTCCTGGCTTCATGAGGGTTAATCGCTTCTGTCTGCTGCAGCAGAACCCGACACTTCTTTTCAATCTCCTGTATATGTAGGCGGTGTTTTTCTATCCATGCCTTCCTGGTCCACACTGCCTGCTCTGCCCTCGTCAGCGACATCCCTGCAGGCACTGAAACCCGAACACCCTGGAAAGGGATCACAGAAATACTGAGATGTCTGGCCCGGAGGCTGGAGCGAAAACTGACCGGGCCGATACCGGCGAAATCAATATGAGAGGGTTTTTTTTGCATGGAAAATATTGGACCATGGTGAAATTAATGGCACAAATCTGTCACAGGAGCATCTGATTTTTTCCAAAGAAAAATGCCGCATGGGTTATAATCATGCGGCATTTCTTAATTTTACTTGGTGAGCCGTGCAGGGATCGAACCTGCGACCCTCTGATTAAAAGT
>JAOZOL010000720.1 GCA_029933295.1 Desulfobacterales bacterium
GATTCTGTTTTGGATTTTGCTGCCGGGGCTTCTAAACTCCGGGGCCGTTTTCAGTCCTTGAGCAGTCTGGAACGGGTACTGGTTGCCTTTCGCCATAAGGAGCCGGATCAGGTGCCGGTAAGCCCCATACTTGCCGGAGGGGCAAGGCAGATATCAGGGATTTCATATCCGGACCATTCCCTGAATGCGGATAAAACCGCACAGGTATTTCTTGACGGGTGGCGGTTTGTGGGGGGCGATATGGTTCTTTTAATGCTGGACCTTTCCCTTGAGGCCGCTGATTTCGGGCAAAAGATAGAATACCCGGAAAACTCCACGCCTTATTCGGATTACAATCATCCGGTGATTAAGGATGTGGACGATTATGAACGTATTTTATCGATTGACCCCTTAAAAACTCCACGGATGAGCGAATTTTTGCGTTTATGCAGGATTATAGTAAAAGAAGTCAGGTTAAAGAGTATTATATGCGGATTTACCTTCAGTCCGCTGGGGGTTTTGTCAATGATGCGGGGGGCGGAACGGCTTTTTAAGGATTGTGTGCTTTATCCCAAAAAAGTTCAAAAAGCCTGCGAGGTTGTTACCGGGGTTTTGATCGAATATGTTTGCGCCCAGTGTGATACAGGGGTTTCGGCTGTGGCGATTGATACCCTGTTTGCCTCAAAAAGCGGATTACCGAAAAAACTTTGGGAAGAGATTGAGGGCCCCTTTGCCGGTGAGATCAGCCGTGCGATCAAGGATAAGGGGCTTATTGTGGGGGTGCATAACTGCGGGAATGATCTTTATTTTGATGCTCAGATACGATCAATGGAGCCGGATGTAATCAGTTTCGCCCATCTGCCGGATGACTGCAAGGATCGTAAAGAGCTCAAAAAAAAATACGGGGATCAGGTTGTTTTAATGGGGTATATCCCGACTCCGCTTCTGGTTCACGGGACGCCCGCTGAAGTGATGGATGAGTGCCGGCGCCAGATTGATGATCTTGCACCCGGCGGGGGCTTTATCCTTGCGCCTGGATGCGAATACCCGCCGAATATTCCCTTGACCAATGC
>JAOZOL010000035.1 GCA_029933295.1 Desulfobacterales bacterium
TTTATCCCGCCTGGCGGTGGATACGGTTTTCCATAATTTGCGCCGGTTAAGGTGACCGTCATTTTGGGTTTTTTCTTTTTAGCCGGGTCACTGATGGGGCCATTGTCTTTCCATAGATAACTAAAATCCGGTGACAAGCCGGCGATGACGAGTCTCCCAAGCCCTTTTAAGAAGCTTGTGACCCCATGTTCATTTTTAGTATCCATGGGAATGGCAAAATGGGGTTTGTCCGCTAAAATTTTGTCGACAAAACCGGTGAGTACATTATTGGGCCCGACTTCAATAAATGTTCGAATCCCGGCCGTGTACATGGAAGCAATTTCTTTTGTAAAGCAAACCGGATGATCAATTTGCCGGGCAAGTGCTTCACGTATTGCGGCGGGTCGTTTTTGATGCGTTTTCCCGCTGACATTGGAATAAACAGGAATCTGCGGTTTTTTAAAATCAAAATTTTTTAAATAATCTAAAAAAGGGTTGCGAACTTTGTTCATCATAGGGGAATGAAATGCCGCAGATACGGGAAGTCGTTTAATCTTTAAATTGTTTTCAACCAGGACGTGTTCAATTTTTTCCATATCCGCAATAGATCCGGAAAGAACAACCTGGCCGGGACTGTTATAATTGGCAATGATAATTTGGGTTTTAGACTGATTGAGTATTGCCTGGATCTTGTCGGCATCACTGAATACGGCCGTCATTGTGCCAGACGTTGGTGCGGTTTCGGCCATCAATTCGCCGCGTTTGCTGCAAATGTCAAACAGGCTTTCCATATCCAGAATACCGGCGTCGTACAGGGCTGAAATTTCGCCCAGGCTGTGCCCCCCCACGCAGTCAGGCGTGATGCCGAGACCTTTGAGGAGTTGGGACATCGCTAAGCATGTTGTCAAAATTCCGGGTTGCGACCACTGGGTTAAAGAGAGTTTGTTGACCTGGGTTATTTTTTCTTTTTCTGAAAAAACCGGTAACGGAAAGACGACGTTGTGCAGAAATTCTTTTGCGCCCCGATTTCGGTCGCAGGTTGCGGATAAATCCCAGACATCCATGGCATCTGTAAAATGCATGGCAAGATCTGCGCCCATGCCGATATAAACGCTGGCCCCTTGTCCGGGGAACAGAAAAGCAATACCGCCGGGGGGTGTTTTTTTTAAAGTGCAATTGATACCGCCGGGTAATGAAAATTTTTGTTCCGGTTTTTCAGATAATTTTTTTATCACATGATTGAGTTTTGTTCTAAGATCATTTTCACTTGTTGCAACAAGGGTTAATTTTGCGGGTGCTGATGGGTCAAAATCCGCTTGCGAAGTTTTGGCAAGATATGTGAGCATGCCGGCTGCATTCAGTTTGCTGGAAATGTCCCGGCACTTTTTATCGAGTGTTTTTGCGTTGCTTGCGCATAACACAATAAGTTCACTCGGGACATTGCGTATGCGCCATGCTGATTTTCCCTGCCCTTTATATTCTTCGACAGTGACGTGAAAATTGGTGCCGCCAAAACCGAACGAGCTGATGGAAGCCCTTCGGGGATGAGCGTTGTCCCTGACCCAGGGTCTGGACAGGGTATTTAGATAAAATGGACTTTTTTCAATTTCCAGCCGGGGATTGGGCCTTTCAACCTTGATGGTGGGCGGAAGTACCTTGTGATGGAGCCCCATGATCGCTTTGATAATTCCTGCGGCTGCTGCTGCGCCTTTTGTATGCCCGATTTGGGACTTTATCGATCCCAGTGCGCACCATTGTGTTTTTTTAAGTTCATGTCCGGCCCCATTGCAGAATACCTGCTTTAGTGCCTGGAATTCGGTTTTATCCCCAGGCCGGGTTGCGGTACCGTGGGCCTCGAGCAATTCAATCGTCTGAGGACTGTATGCGGCGGCTTCATAACATCGTCTGAGGGCGGCGGCCTGTCCTTTTGCCAGTGGTGCGTATATGCTGGATCCTTTGCCGTCTGATGACGCACCGATACCTCTGATGACGGCGTAAATACGGTCGCCGTCGCGCTCGGCATCTTCAAGGCGTTTGATGGCAAGCATTCCGATTCCTTCGCCGATAACCATGCCGTCGGCCTGATCGGAAAAGGGCCGGCAATCGTGTGAAGGAGATAATGCCGGTGTTTTGGAAAAACTGACAAATAAAAAAGCATCATTGGTTGTATCTGCGCCGCCGACGATCACCACATCCGATGTTTTTGCTGCCAGCTCCCGGAGCCCCTGGTAAAGGGCAGAGAAAGAGCTGGCACATGCGGCATCGGTTGTACAGTTCAATCCGCCCAGATCAAAATAATTTGCGATTCGTCCCGCGACCACGTTTCCAAGAAGACCGGGAAAAGTACTTTCTTTCCAGGGAGCCCGGGTTGCCATGATCCGGTCACAGATATCATTAATTTCATTTTCCGGAAGTCCTGCCTCGCGCATCCCCTGGACCCAGGTGGGTCTTGTCAGCCGGGTTGCCATTTCACCGAGCAGTTCCAGGCCCGCTGCCACGCCGAGAATCACACTGATTCGGCTGCGGTCCATAGTTTCAAATTTTTTCTTAAAGGCATCCTTGAGAACCTGTTTGGCGACCACCAGGCTAAGCAGTTGCGATGTGTCGGTGGCGACCAGGTTTGTCGGCGGAATACCGAATTCCATGGGGTCAAATTCAATGGGATCAAGAAAAGCGCCCTGTTTGCAGTAGGTTTTATCCGGTACCAGAGGATCCGGATCATAGTAATGCTCAATGAGAAAATGACTGGGCGGAACGGGTCTGATCATATTCCTCCCAGCGGTAATGTCCCGCCAAAATCCCTGCTTGTCGTGAGAACCTGGGAACATGCAATCGATACCGATCACTGCGACCGGCGGCATTTGGGGCTTCGTTATTTTTGGAGGGGACATGACAAATTCGCCTTAAAATGTTTGTCCGTAAGAAAATGGATGGGCAGGAAATTAAATATTTCAGCGGGCACCAGGATCATGTCGCTTTGAGATTGCTCGCCATACCTTTGATAAGGTTCAGTGTGATGCCATCATATTTAATGAAAATGCCTTTCCATCAGATATTTTGAAAACCGTGCCGTATGTTCAACAGATTCAAAATCCATTATACTCCCGATATAATAAGTTCCCTGGACTCCTTGTAAATCCATTAAATCTTCATAAAACCCCTCTTGCAGATCTTTTGTTGAAACATGCGGAAAGTAGGTCCATCTTTTCTGGATGATAATTCCGTTATTGGGGGCTTTTTCATCGATTTCACCGCCAAGTGTTCGGATATCGTCTGTAAGTATTTGAAACATTTCGTCAGGACTTTTTCTCCAATTATTTAACTGGTAAAATGTATAGACATTCTCATCATTATGCATGGATTTTAATACACAGACAATATGCCCGATGGTGTCAGGATAGATATGATCGATAACCCCGCCGGTTAATGGTTGATCCGGCAGATTCGGATCTTTATTTAACGATTTCTTCAGTTTAATTAATGTCACATAATATTCAAAATTCCTTATTTTTTTAAAAAGAGACGCTTCTTTTTCAGAAAGCGTCATAAAATGATGGGCCAATTCAAGCGGGGCGGAGATAATGACCCGGTCAAAAAATTTTGTTTGTCCGCAGGCTGTAATTTCAATTTTATCCTGGTTGCCATCTTTAAACCGGGTAATCTTTGTGACCTCCGCGTTATACCTGACGGTGAGGGAGTCTGCCACTTTTTGCCAGAACGATTGCCATCCGTTTTTAAAACAACTGCGTCGTCTGTCTCTTGCCAGCGCAACCGGTATGACTTTCATATAGTTTATTGCCGGTATTTCTTCATGGTATCCATAGCCGCAAGCGGTCATAAAGACGGACATAGGGTGAGCCATTGGCACCAGGTGGTGTGTTACGGCAAAATCTTTAAAATTAGGATACATTTCAGATAAAGTTGAGGGAAACCCGGGGGTTGATACCATTGTCCGCTGGTGTTTAAAAAGAATCCATTTCCAGTTTAAATAGGCTTTGAGCAACTGGAATTTATTCCATTTTGCCGACAGCTTCTTACTATCCTGATTGCTTTGAAATTTAGCTCTGAATTTTGGCGGAACTTTGGCAATTGTTTCTTTCATGTCACGACGAAACCACCATTTGCCCTTCATGTTAAATGTGCCGATGGGGCCATTCCAGTCTTCATAATCAACGTCAAAGTCCTTAATTAAATCCAACATGGTATGAGAATAGACAGAATCGAAATAAACCGCCCCTAATTCATAAAAATGACCATTATATTCATAGGAGCAAACCTTACCCCCGGCCGTTGCTTCCCGTTCAAAAATCGTAACATTTTTATATCCTGATGCATTCAGTGTATGGGCTGCCGTAAGCCCGGATGCCCCGGCCCCGATGACGGCGATTTTTAAATTTTTATCTGTTTCAACAATCATCGGATCAGTTGGCGTATATGTATACCGGGCAGTCAAATATATGAAAAAGAACAGGCTGAATGCGATCAGTAATCCGATTGAAATGCCAATTAATTTATACCGGCTTATTCTCATCCCAATAGCCTTTATTTTAAAGGTGATTAATGAAAAGTGCCGCGCCGCGCCAGTTATTGACGGCTTTGGTTTTTATTTCGTTTCATGCGGGAGATGGCGATTTTTGACCTCATCATTTCTGCAGACATTTGAAATATGGTGACCTGCGCAGGCGGTGCCAGGGTTCCTGCGATGTATTGTTTTAAGGTTTCCCCCCGGCGGAATTTTCCGCTGGATGTTCGAAAGATGGTGCCCGGTTCCAACACAATCACGGATTCGGGTACCAGGCCCGTGGATTTGGTAATTTTTTTAGAAGCCTTGTCCGCCAGTATTTTATCATCGGCCTTGGCACCTTTCTTGTCCCTTTCAATAAAGACGATCAGCCTTTCATTTTCATCATTTTCCGGGATATATCCGGTTGCCGCGACACAACCGAGGCGAATTCCGGGGAAATCAGCCAGCGCTCTTTCAATTATTTCAGGGGAATAATTTTGTCCCCGGATGATAATCAAATCCTTTTTCCGGCCATACAGGTAAAGATCCCCTTTGAAAATAAATCCATTGTCCCCGGTATCAAGCCATCCATCATGCATCGCGTCGGCGGTGGCCGCCGGGTTATTATAATATTCTTTCATAATCGACGGGCCTTTGATATAAACAGATCCGAGAGTATTGTCGGCAGCATTTTTTCCTGTTTTATCACGAATTTCCACCTGAAAACCGGGCAGCGGTTTGCCTAATGATATGATTGGGTCGCCGGAAGAATCAATTTTTGCCTGATTCTTTAAAAGCAGGTTCCGGTTAAAATGGTTGTAGACGAATCGCTGTTTTATATCTGAAAACGTGACACCAAGAGAGGCTTCAGCCAATCCATATACAGGGGTCAGCGCATGGGGAGAAAATCCATAAGGCTCAAAACGATTGATGAATTTTTCAAGTGCTGAAGCGGAAACCGTTTCACCGCCGATCAGTGCAACCTGCCAGCTGGAAAGGTCGACCCCTTCAATCTCTTTATCTTTGATTTTTTCCGTACATAAACTAAAAGCAAAATTCGGGGCCCCGGTGATGATTGGTTTGTAGGCTGAAATTGCCCGTAGCCAGACAGCCGGGCGGGTCACAAAAAGTTCCGGTGGTATCAGGACAAGATCAGCGGGCTGGGCAATGGCAAGCAAGGCGCATCCGATCAACCCCATATCATGATAAAGGGGCAGCCAGCTGAGGCCGCAATAGGATGATCCACCTGTTGTATCGCCATAATAATTCAAACCGAAATCAAGCATGGTCCGGATATTGGCAATAATCTGGCGATGGGTCAGCAATACCGGTTTGGGATCAACGGTGGTGCCGGAGGAGAATTGAATTAACGCCGGTATGTCGGGATCACTCTTGATGAATTCAAAGGGCTCCGTGGCAATCCCGTTTAATGTGATGCACCCCAGATCCGGTCCGGCGATTGCCAGAGATCGGCCGAGTATTCGTTTAATTCGTTTGTCGGTACACACCAGACGGGCCTCGGATACTTCCAGCATGCGGCCTGTTTTTTGATGGTATTCCTCCATTCTTCCCAGTCGAACCGGCGGGTATAACGGCACCGGAACGCCACCGCAGAACAGCGTGCCGAAAAAAGCATAAAAGAATTCAGGGCAGGTGGGCAGGATCAGGGCGACTTTGTCTCCAGGTTGAATGCCCATGCGGGCAAATACGCCGGCAACACCGGATGCTTTTTTAAATAACTCCGCATACCCGATATATGTCTCGGCTTCCTGGTAGTCCAAAAAACGGTATCCCCTGTTGCCCAGTTGGGCCGCTTTCTGGATCATGGCGCACAGTGTCGGCTCAGTCATGGGAATCACCTGTTTGTCCGGTCAGGCAGGAGTCAATCAAATGCACCAGATCTTCAATCGTATGAACATTTTCTTCATCGCCTTGCTCAAACATGACCTTAAAGTGGTTTTCCAGTTCCACCACAAGGGTTGTCAGTTCCATGGAATCCAGTTGAAGGTCCGCCACCAGGTCCATTTCCGGTTCAATGGGGGTATTGATTTTAATATATTGGTCAAAAACATGCTGAATGCCCTGCCGTATTTTATTCTGGTTCAATATTCTTGCTCCTTCTTATCAATGGCAGAAACCGGCCCAGGGATTTAAAATTGTCCTGATAATGGCAGTATTCTGATAATGCCTGCTCCTCGGACCGGATTCTTACCGTCAACATCCAGGCGTTTAAGATACTGAAGAAAATAGCCGTTATCCAGGCCGTGTGGATCATTGGTAATGCGAAAATCTCAACAATCACCGCCAGGTAATTGGGGTGGCGCATGTATTTGTATAATCCACGAGTGATGACAGGTTGGCCGGGAACAAAGATTACCCGGGCATTCCAGAATTTATCCAGTACGGCGATCGTATAAAATCTGATGATTTGTGCGCCGATGGCCAGAGCCAGCATCAGATAACCCAATGCCGGAATAAACGGACGATGGGTTACAAGAACTTCAAGTCCGCAAGAACATATAAAGGCGGTATGAAGGACCACCATGAATTTGAAATGTGTTTTGCCGACTTCAAGGCCGCCGTTCTCAAAGGCCCAGGCCGCATTGCGCTTGCTGATCTGCATTTCAAGTAGACGGGTTGCGCTGACAATTATCAGAAAAAGAATATACGCAATTACCGATATTACCATTGCAACAACCCCATTTCAGCGCAAAAACCGGGCCCCATAGCGTTAAAGAATCCATAAGACCCTTTGGGCGGGGGATGATTGTCCATGGCGTCTTCTAATATCATCAGAATGGAAGCACTGGAGACGTTACCTACTTCCTGAAGATTTTTCCATGACAGGGCAAGGTCGTCTCTGGTAATTCCAAGGCTTTTTTGAATTGCTTCAAGGATTTTGGGCCCCCCTGGATGAAACAGCCATTGGTTGATGTCTTTTAATGTCAATCCATTATCTGCTAAAAAGTGTTTGATGTCCGGTTCAAGTGATGATTCAACGATTTTGGGGGTTTGGCCGGAAAGTACGATTTTAAAGCCATTGTCTGTAATGTCCCATCCCATGATATGTTCCGTATTTGGATAAAAAACCGAACGCGTATCAATCACACGGGGGGTTGTAGCCCGACGGTTTTTGCCGGTTACAATAAGGGCAGCGGCAGCATCTCCGAAAAGGCCGCTGGAAACGATGTTGGCCACTGAAAAGTCATTCCGTTGTAGTGTCAGGGAACACAGTTCAACGGATAAAACAACAGCCACCTGGTCAGGATAGGCTTTTACGTAATCGATCGCTCTTGTGATGCCGGCCGCACCAGCCATACATCCCAGGCCGAAAATCGGGGTTCGTTTGATGTCCCTGCGCAGGTTCATCCGGTTGACCAGCAGGGCGTCAACGGAAGGTGTGGCAATCCCGGTAATGGAAACAAAAATTAGATGATCAATATCCTGGGGGGTGATGCCGGCTTTTTTCAGCCCTTTTCGTATCGCCCGCTCTCCCAGGTCCACTGCACATTTTATGAAGGCATTGTTGGCATCGGTAAACGTTTGCAGTTGTTCATATTTTTCCATGGGGAGCGCAAGATATCTGCCGCTGACAAGGGTATTCCTGTAAATGGACTCAATCCGATTCACATTATGATGGCGGCCTGCGCAATGATGACGAACAGATGCAATTAAAGCTTCCTGGTCGTAATAATGATCCGGTAAAACGGATGCGACAGCGGCAATATGCATGTGTTTTTTTGAATTGTATTTTTTAAATGTCCCGGCTATATCTCGAAATTATGCGCGGTCGGCAAGAAAACGTTTTTCAAAAAAAGATGCGATTGAATAAATATCCTGAATCAGATGTCAGAAGGAAAGTAAATTCTGTATTGTGTTTTCGCATAAAATATTATTGATTTAGCCTGTTAATTTTATACTAATATTTATCAACTAGGATAATAAATATTATCTGCAAGTCTTATTAGATGTCAAGAATATTCCATTGGTAAAATAAGTATAAAAAAACTTCAAATCATTCTTGCGTACTTTATTGATAGACATTTTTCACTATTGAAAATTTTCAAATCCTCTTTGGCTGCAGTTGTTATCGTGTCCGTACTTGTGTTTGTATAAGTTGTTTTATATTTGTCCGCCTTTGTGGAGTTTTTATTGATCCAGTTTAATGCCGGTTAACTGAATGGCTGCCGGTATGAGTACGATCGATCCGATGGTTGTATTGATCATTGTTAAAGCGATCAAGATGCCGAATAAGATAATCGGTTGAAAACTCGATGTCAGCAGGACGAGGAATCCTCCGGTAAGCGCCAGAGATGTATATATGATGGCTTTGCCGGCAACAAACATGGTTTTTTCGATGGTGTCTGAAATATTTACATTATTGTGTTTATTGTGCCGGTAGGTGTTCAAAAAGTGGATGGTATCATCCACGCCGATTCCGATGGTTATGGAGGCAATGATCGATGTGACCATATCCAGGTCAATGCCGAACCATCCCATAATTCCAAAATTTAAAATAATGGTGACGGCCATATCAATCAATGCCAGGGGGCCGGCTGCGAATTTTTTAAATAAAACAATGATGACGAGGGAAACAATGAACAAAGATAGAATAAGCCCTGTTAACTGACCGGTCACAATATAATGGGACAACTGTACTTCAATCGCCGGATATCCAGTGACGGTATAGGAATAATCGGCCGGCAGGGTGGCTGCCAGATGTTTTTCTATTTTATTTAAAATATACTTGACTTTTGTTGTGCCGACTCTGGCATCAGTTTTGTGGCCGAGCCTGGCAAGAATGTTGTTTTGCTGAAAATCAGCATCTACAAAGGGTTCAAAGTCATCAATGCGTCCGTCTGAATCGTCATCGTCGCCGGAATAGATTTCAAGATAATCCATGATATCCATTTGGTTTGACGGAATTTTAAAGTAGTCCGGATCATCGTTATTCATGGCCATGTGCATCCGTTTGATAAAATCAGTAAATGCATCTGTCCGGCCTATATTGAGATCCGCATTTTCATCAGCCACGAGCCATTTTCTGATTGATTCGATGGTGTTTAAGAATTCAGGGGATTTCACGCCGTCGGGTTTATTGGAATCAATGATGACACTGAAACCCCATCCGCCGCCGAATTTATCACCCGCAATGGTCACATTTTGTCTGACCGGATCATCTGTTTTAAAATAATGCAGGATATCGGTGTCCACTTTTAATCGGCACATTCCGGCAATGGCGACGACCAGGATGATTCCGACAACCACATAAATTTTTCTGGGATGAGTGATAACGAGTCTGGTAATAATGACCAAAAGTCTGTCCACAAATGTAATTTTTCGGGATTCGTCTTTTTCCATCAGGGATTTGGGAAATTTGTGGGGAAGAATCGCCAGAAAGCAGGGAATGAGCGTGATGGATATAAAAACGGCAAATAGAACGCCCATAGCGGAAAAGACAGCCCACTCCCTTATGGCGGATACATGGCTTGTCACAAGGGTTATGAAAGCGGCAAACGTGGTGAATCCGGCTAAAAAAACAGTGATGGATATATGCGTCATGGCGGTTTTGATGCCAGAACGTTTGTTCGGCGGTATAATCAGATTAAAATCCGTGTAATACTGGTTCAGCACATGAATCGCATAAGAACTGCCCACCGATATCAGAAGCGGGGGGAGCGTGATTCCCACCGAGGTTATTTTATACCCTAAGTGCCCCATCAGGCCAATGGTCCATATCTCCGCCATTCCCAGCGTGGCAAGGGGGAGTAAAACACCTCGTAATGATCTGAAGTTCAGATAGAAAATGATGGTGACAACCAAAAGTATCAGCGGAACATTTTTAAACAAATCCTTTTGCATATACTCATTAAAATATTTTGCCACATATGGTACCCCTGAAATGAATATCTCCAGTTCAGGGTATGCCTTGACAATACTGATGATTGCGCAGACAATCTCTTCACGGGGAAGGGTGCCGGCAAATTTGATGAGCACTGCAAAATCGGTTATCTGGCCTGTTTGCGCATCTGTTGCATAGAGGCGATTTTTATAAGCCGGATTTTTCGTCAGGCGTTGTTTAAATGCATTAATTTCTTCTTTTGTTCCGGGAATAATCCGGTGTCCGTTTGCGTCCTTTTCAATCAAATCATAGGTTTCAAGCGTATCATTTTCACCGCTGATATCTTTGGCAGATAAGGGGCAAAGGATAGTGTCGATAATGTTGCTTTTTTTTAATTCAATATCGGTTTGAAGAATTTTCTTGATTTGAAGAATTTCCTCGTTATCCAGACTTTTTTTTACTTGTAATTTTTCAGGGATTGTTCTTTTTAGAAATCGCAGAAAAGGCGGGTCATCACTGAAGCGATCCAGGATGTTTTCAAATCCGACGATCGGTATATGTGTTGCCGAATAAAATTTTTTCATGCGGCGGTCTTCTTTTATCCTGTCGAAATCCTTATATTCTTCAATATCAATGAGGAATTTATTGATTGAATCAAACGAATCGGCGGACCACAGGTCTTTGTGGGCCACGGAAATTTGTATAAACCGGTCATTATCTCCGTAGATTTTTTTTATTTTGGAGTATTCTATGTATTCCGTATCATGTTTCGGCATAAAGGCTTCAATGGAGCTGTCAAGCTGAATTTTTAAAATGCCAAGCGAAAGATAGATAGTGATTGCGACCAGGCCAAGGATCGGAATGAGCGGGCGTTTCAGGATCAGATTCAGATAACGATTTATCATGGGGAAAAGCTCCTGCAGGATTGCTAATCATTTTCGGTGTATGAAATTTTTTCTTGCATTTCCATTTTTCTTGTGCCATAAATTAACATGACTGACTGATCAGTCATGTTATAAAAAAGATAAAGTATATTAATTCTATATTGGTTTGTTTGTCAAATTAAACGTAATTTGCAAACTTTGTCGGTGTCCTGGCCGGAAAAATAAGTAAGTGCTAAGTCAGTTCCTCCCTGATTACGGCATTTCAATGACTGATGAATCAGTCATTGAAATGCCGCCGGCTTAAAAAATCCATTACTTAAAAGCGTTTCACGGTTACGCAACACCACGGTATGATAAGAATTGTCTGTCAATTATTTCATAAGTTTAAGAATAAATTGTTTGGAAGGTAAGTAATGAATCGATATATTCGATTTGTCTTAAAATGGCCTGTTACCACCCTGGTCGTTTTTTTTATTGTTACGATCATCTTGTCGCTGGGGATGCTTAAGCTGCAATTCGATACGAGCATAACCGCGTTTTTGCCGACTTCGGATATTGAATATGAAAATTACAACAAAGTAAAAGAGATTTACGGCGATTGCGATACGTTTGTCATTTTAAATATTGCCGATAAGAAACTGTGGCAATACAAGACGTTTAATCAAATCAACAATCTGATAATCGATCTGGAAGCATTTGAGGTCTATAACGCACCGCTGGAACAAGAGAGAACGGCTCAACTGGATCAATTGCTGGCAAATCGGACCCTCACCGGTGATGCCTTATTAAACCATTTTGCCAAAGATTTGGCGTTTAAACGACTGCTCGCCCGCAAGCTTGAAAAGATCGGCGGAGACACTGGTCTGTTAAGTAACCGCTTAAAACGAAAACTGAAGTCCGCAGTGATGACCGCCAATGAATTAAAATCAGAGGAAATGATCGATGATATTATTTCGCCGTTTACCTCCAGAGACATTACCGGTAAAGACGATGCCCTGGAAACAGTTGAGATTATCGAGACAGATTTCGCTGGAAATCGCATACTGCCAAGAACCGATTCGGATTTTAAAACATTTATTGCAAAGCTTAAACGCAATCCTGTTTTTCAACAGGGGATATATGCCGCCGACGGCAAGGGAAATATTACAGATCTGGGCATTATTATCCGTTTTAAGGACATGTCCAATTCAGATCCCATTTCCCGGGAAATTCTTGAAATTGTCAACAGCCACAAGGAATTAACCATCACCCCCCAGGGGCAGCCGATTATTTATATCTGGATCAATAACTATATGGAACAGGATTTGGCCCGCCTTATACCCCTGGTGATGCTGGTTGTGGTTATTATTTTCTTTATTAATTTTAAATCGATCCGGGGGGTTGTGCTCCCATTTGTGACTCTGTCTATGGCCACCGTATGGATACTCGGATTGATGGGGCATCTGGGAGTTAAAATCACGACCGTAGGCATATCCATTCCCATACTTATGATTGCCGTGGGAAGTTCCTATGCCATACATATTCTTAATCAGTATTATGCGGATTGTCACTTGATTACCAAAGAAGGGAAAGCTGACGGCCTGCAGCATGCCATGGGGCATATTTCTCTCACTGTTTTTCTAACCGGTCTGACAACCTTTGTTTCATTTATGACCCTTGCGTCGCATCCGATTTCAGCCATCAGTGAATGGGGACTGTTTTCCGCACTGGGGATTGTGTTTGCTGTTTTAATTTCTTCATCCATCATTCCGGCGGCTCTGGAACTGCTACCGCATAAATCTATTGAGACAAAGGTCTGTAATGGGAAAAAGATGTTTGATTCCCCGATCATTGATCGGATCATCCATTTCATGACGATTGGGGCGATATATCATTATAAAAAAGTCATGGCAGTTGTATTGATCCTTCTTGTGGTTTCGTTTATAGGGTTATTTAAAATACAGGTAGATACGGAATTATTACGAAATTTCAAGAAAGATAACTACATTCGCACCAGCGCAAACATGATCTGTGAAAAATATGGCGGACGATGGGGCTTTAATATTGTCATTGATTCAGGAGAACCGGATGGTGTCAAGACCGCTAAATACCTGAACATCATTTCAGATTTTCGCAAATGGCTTTCATTAGATGAAAATAGAGATTTATGCATCCGGCGGACAGATGCTTTTCCTGATTTTATAAAAACCATGCATATGGCCATGAATAATGACAATCCTTCATTTTTTAAAATCCCTGATAATGATATGGATATTTCCGATTACCTGGAAATATTTTCAGATGATGATGACAATTCAGACGGTCGGATAGACCGGTTTGAACCTTATGTGGACACGGACTTTGAGGCTTGCAATGTGCTGGCCAGGCTGGGTGACCCTGGAGATAAACTTCTCGGAACATTGGGTACGAAAAAGATTTTAAAGAAAATATCTGCGCATCTGGATCAGATACTTCCTGCCGAATATTCTTATAAGATCACCGGCCACCCCTCGTTGCTGGTCAAAAGCGCCGGTTATATTGTTAACGGACAAATTCGAAGCCTGCTGCTGACATTGCTGGTGATCGGGTTTGTGGTTTTAATCCTTTTAAGAGATTTTAAGGCCGGTTTTTTATCATTGATACCCATGACGGTTGCCGTGATTATCAATTTCGGAATCATGGGGTGGTTCGGCATCTATCTTGATGTTGCAACCTCAACAATTGCCACGATCACCATCGGTATCGGCGTGGATGATACCATCCATTTTTTAAATACGTTCCGATACTACCGGAAACTGGGGGAAAATGTGGATACCGCGCTTCAGCATACATTACAAGTTGCCGGAAAAGCGATTTTGTTTACGTCTTTTGCGCTGATATTCGGATTCTCGGTGCTGGGGCTGTCAACGTTTAAGCCGTTGATTCTGTTTGGGCTGTTAATGGGGATTACCATGATGGCAACTACCATCGGCGCATTGATTGTCTTGCCTTCTGCAATAAAATTGACTAAGGTCAGGCTGGTGAAAGCACAAGCCGAACCGGGAAAAAGATCCCTCAAAACGTTTATTCCTTTATTTGCTAAAAAAAGTTGATATACTGATTTTTGATAAAGGGAAAATTTTAAAACAATCCTGTCATGTATTTTAAGGAGATTTGTGATGAAATTTAAAACGATTCTATCCTGTTTATTGGCATTATTGCTTTGTCAGTCGGTTTATGCGATGACCGGCCGGGAAATTATGGAAAAAAGTGATGCCTTGCCGGAACCGGATACGGCAAAAAGCAAGATTTTGATGCTGATCCATAAAGGGGGCAAGGTTATTGAAAAAGAATTTACGCTTCAGATGAAACAGTTTGACAATGACGAGGACAAAGCCCTGATTTCTTTTATCAGGCCTACACATATCAAGTTGCTGACCCATTCACATAAAGGTAAAGATGATGACCAGTGGCTGCGGTTATCATCGGGTAAAATTAAACGAATTGTTTCAACCGGCAGAGACAAGCCCTTTGTGAATTCACATTTTTATTATGAAGACTTAACATCCGTCGATATTGACGATTATGCCTATAAATTGCTCGGCGAAGGCAATGCGGTCGGAGAGGATTGTTATAAAGTCGAAGGGGTAAAGCAGGTCGGCGAAAAAATCTATGATAAAGTTATTTTTTATGTGCGCAAATCCGATTATTTTGTGGTCCGGATTGATTTTTTTAAAAAAGGGAAATTTCTTAAATTCTTAGAAAACTATAAAATTAAGAAAATAGATGGTATACTAACCCCCCATAAGATAAAAATGGTGCTGGCCAACGGCAAAGGGGAAACCGAGCTTGTGCTCAAAGGTTTGAAGTATAACGTAAATATCGACAGCTCAAGGTTTAACAAGGAAGCGCTGAGGTAAGGGTTTGTCCGGAAATAAGTGTTGCAAA
>JAOZOL010000721.1 GCA_029933295.1 Desulfobacterales bacterium
TGTCGGCGGCTCAGAACTTCACTCAGTCGCTGATAACGATGACTATTCATGGCTGGTGGAGCTCTTCACCGCTGGCATCTCCGAAATGCTTTTTTCTGCATGGGACTATTTGAACAGTGATTTCAGCTTTTTTCCTGTTTCATCAAGCTGTTTATTGAGCTCTTCCCCAGCGCCCTTAGCCGCGCTGCCAAGTCCTTCCTGGATGTCACTGACACCACCTAGAAGCTGGTCAAGGTTCAGACTGCCAACTGCTGAACCGATTCCCTGGGTCAACCTGGCCATAATCTTTTCTACAACTTCACCGGGGGTGGCTCCGCCTTTGTCTTTGCCAATATCCTTTAAATAAATATCAGGCAGTTTTGTCGTTATCTTTTTACCTTTTAGCGCTGCAGCACTTACATTAACTTCACCATTGCTAATCCTGAGTTTCTCGATAACCAGTTTAGGCCCTTCCTTGCCTTCTTTCTTGTCGCCGGTTTCTTTTGTTTTTTTGCCGGATGTGCCACCATATGCCTGCACATTTTTAGCAATGGTGTCAAAGTTATTACCTGCCGCAGCCAATTCATAGATGACAGAAGGTTTGTCAATCAGGATTTCCTTGATGACGATGGGGTCTTTGGTGATGCTTTTTACATCAAGAATTATTTTGATTGTTCCAATCCGGAAGGCATAGTCGCTGGAAAATCCCCTGGGGTTGCCGATCTGCAGATCCATCAGGGCTCCCTGTCCACTGGTCGGGCTTATTTTCACTCCATCAAGGCTGACCGTGGTCTGGGTAATTTCCGAGCCGTACTTTTCAATAGCTTTTTCAATAATTGAATCAAGAGAGCTGTAAATAAAAAAAACTGCCACAACAATAATAACCACCAGAACGCCGATTCCTATACCAAGTTTCTTTTTCATTGCTGATCCCCCACTTTTTTTTCAGTTTATGCTGCTGTTTTTCTGATGATGCCTGCGTGTCAGACAACTTTTAAATCTATTATTCTGATACCCTAACAAAAATTGTTCAGGAATGCAAAAGCCTATTTTGCTTTTTTAAGCGGATGA
>JAOZOL010000722.1 GCA_029933295.1 Desulfobacterales bacterium
CGGGGGGGTGGCGGGATGGCGAAAACCCAATGCCCACGGACGTTTTCCCCCGAAATCCGGAGATTTCGCCGAAAAACGCACATCTGGAGCCTCAATCAGAAGAGCGGATCGTAGCTGCATCCCCGTCATACTTGAAGGCCGAATGATGCTGCGCAAGAGGAAAGGTCACAGTCCGGGCGAGCCTGTCGAGACAGAGGACTCTCACAGCCTGAGAGCCCATATCGGACCCTACCTTTCATGGCTTGAGGGGCGAGGGTATTCGACGTCGGGACTGTGGACCAGGCGGGCCGATCTCCTTGAATTCTGTAACTGGTGCAAAGAGCGGGAGATTACCCGGCCGCGAGAACTCAACCGGACCGTCATCGATTTGTACCAGCGGTTCTTATCTCGAAGGCCGAAGCAAGATGGAAACCTGCTGTCGCTCCAGACCCAGAGCAAGAAGCTCTTCACCGTCGCGAAGTACTGCAAGTGGCTGGCGAGAGAGCGGCTGGTGGCCTACGACCCAGCCGCAGAGCTGGAGTTTCCGAGGCCGAGCCTTCGTCTTCCCAAGGCGGTGCTGACCGCCGAGGAGGCCGAGCGAGTCCTGGCGGTACCTGATCCCACGACGGTCCTTGGACTGAGAGACAGAGCCATTCTGGAGCTATTCTATGCCACCGGAATCAGGAGATCGGAGCTTGCAAACTTAGACCTTGAACACATCGAATTCGGTCGGGGCGTTATCGCCATTCGTCGAGGCAAGGGAGACAAGGATCGTTTCGTCCCCTTGGGAGAGCGGACGGCAGCCTGGCTGAAGAAGTACCTCGTCGATTCCAGATCGCGGCTGATGGTCTACGGCGAGGAGCGGGCCGTCTTTCTTGCCGCTCGGGGCGGCCGGATCGCGCAGGCTTATCTCACCCAGCTGGTGGGCAAGGCTATCGAGGACTCAGGAATCGACAAGAGGGGAGGCTGTCACCTTTTCCGCCACACCGCAGCCACCTTGATGCTCGAAGGCGGCGCCGATCTGCGATTCATCCAGCAGCTCCTCGGCCATGCCGACGTCAAGACCAC
>JAOZOL010000266.1 GCA_029933295.1 Desulfobacterales bacterium
TGCCGGGCAGACATATGCGCAGCATCCGCACTCTATGCATCCCCGGATTTTATATTTTTCAGCCATTGCCAAATCCCGATGCTGCGAAGCGGCTGCCAGGCGGGCCGGAACCAGGTTCATCGGACATACATCCACACATCGTCCGCATCGCACGCAGGCTGTTTCCTGTTCTTTTTTAATGTCATCATGTGTCAATACGGTGACACCGCCGGTGCCCTTGGTCAGCGGCATATCCAGATCGGAAAAGGAAAAACCCATCATCGGGCCGCCTGAAAGAATCCGGGCCGCGTCTTTGGTCAGCCCGCCGCAGAAATCGATTAATGCCCGATAGGTGATGCCAAAAGGAACCAGCAGATTTTTGGGCTGAACAATGCCGCCGCCTGTCACACAGACCACCCGGTGGGTCAGGGGCATTTTTCGGATAACTGCCCGGGCAACTGCGGTCATGGTGGTGACATTGCTTACGGCAACCCCGACATCCGCCGGAAGGCCGCCCATGGGAACCACACGGTTTAAAATGGCTTTGATGAGATGTTTTTCACTGCCCTGGGGGTACTTGGTTTTCAGGACGGCAATTTTAATATCCGTGCCAGTTGCTGCTTTGCGTATGGATTCAATGGCTTTAGGTTTGTTTTCTTCAATGCCGATAACGATGTTTTTGATGCCTACAGCAAGCCTGGACAACAGCGAGCCGCTGATGATTGTATCCGGAATGTCACGCATCAGCCGGTCGTCAGCTGTCAGATACGGTTCGCATTCACAACCATTGACCAGCAAAGTGTCCACCGGTTTTTTCCCGGGGGCTATTTTTACATGGGTGGGAAATGCTGCGCCGCCCAGCCCGACAATTCCGGCATTGTTGATGGCTCGCGTGACTTCATCCGGGTCGTATTCGGCAACATCTCTGGTCCATCGACCACCCATCAGTTCGCGATAGATTTCTTCATCCGTGAATTGTTTGTCGTTTGCCTTGATACGGATGGCCGGGACATGGCGGCCGTTTGGAAGGGTGGTGACTGCCATTTTTTGTATAACACCGAAAATGGGAGAATGGAGTTTAGCGGAAATAAACGCCTCGTTATCGCCGATAAGGTCTCCATAAGAAACTTCCTGTTTGGGTTTAACCAGCGGTTTGCATGGCGCGCCAATGTGTTGCTGAAGCGGAATGATTACTTCTTTGGGCGTCGGTATCACCTCAATGGGGGCATTGGCGGAAAAATGTTTTCGTTCCGGCGGATGTACACCCTTGGGAAAAGTATTGTTTCCTTCATAATTTTCTAATTTTAAAGCCAAAAGAAATCCTTATAAATTAGTTGTGCCATAATTTTTAACAGATGGTCCGGGGTAATTTTTATAGTCAATATTTCAGAAAAATAATTGAAAATTTCTCTAATCTCTCAAAAAATTTTTTAAAATAGTATATAGTTTTATTTTCTTCAACATTTTTTTTATATTTACTGTTGATTTTCTCAGCCAAAAGAGTGTATAAAAATAAATTTTTAGCATTTGTATTAAAAAATGCAGCGGGTTAATGCATAATAAAATATCGGGAGGATATGGGATGTTTAAAATTGTTAAACGGGAAGAGATGGCCCAGGCAACGGTCATCATGAATGAAGTTGAAGCCCCCCGGATCGCGGCAAAGGCCCGGCCGGGACAGTTCGTTATTATAAAGGCCAATGAAACCGGGGAGCGCATCCCTTTGACTATTTCCGATAGTGATGCGGAAAAGGGTACCATTACCATTATTTATATGGTGGTGGGCAAATCCACCGCATTATTTAAAACATTGCAGGTCGGAGATGCGTTTCAGGATGTCATCGGCCCGTTGGGCAAACCCACGCACATCGAAAAACTGGGCAACGTGGTCTGTGTCGGTGGTGGTACCGGTGTGGCGGTTTTGTATCCTATTACCCGGGGCTTTAAAAATGCGGGAAACACCGTCACCAGTATTATCGGGTCCCGGAATAAGGACTTGTTGATTCTGGAAGAGAAAATGAAGGCCGCATCCAGTGAATTTCATGTGTGTACGGATGATGGGTCTTACGGTCATAAAGGGTTTGTCACGGAAGTGTTAACAGATGTTCTTGATAACAATAAAATTGATCTGGTTGTTGCCATCGGGCCGGTACCCATGATGAAGTTTGTTTCGAAAATTACAAAAACATATAATGTCAAGACCCTTGTCAGCTTAAATCCGATTATGATCGACGGTACGGGCATGTGCGGCGGATGCCGGGTGAATGTGGATGGGAAAACGAAATTTGCCTGTGTGGACGGACCGGAGTTTGACGGTCATCAGGTCGATTATGACGGATTGATGAATCGCCTGCGCGCTTATCAGGAAGATGAGAAAAAAGCGTATGCCGCACATTGCCAAATGGTTGGAGATAAACAGGTTTGACAGCAGAATTGATTGACGGAGGGAAAAATGGCTGAAAAAAGCGCAAAAAAAGAGAAAATTGCAAGACAGCCCATGCCGGAACAGGCAGCGGATGTCAGACGACGAAATTTCAAGGAAGTTCCGACAGGATATAGTGAAGAAGCAGCAGTTATGGAAGCCCGGCGATGTCTGCAGTGCAAAAAGCCGGCATGTATGACCGGATGTCCGGTGGAGGTGGATATTCCGGGATTTATCAAGTGTATTGCGGAAAAAGATTTCAAGGGCGCGATTCAGAAAATATGGGAAAAGAACAGCCTGCCGGCGGTTTGCGGCCGGGTGTGCCCCCAGGAAGTTCAGTGTGAAGGTAAATGTATTGTGGGGAAAAAAGGCGAACCCGTTGCCATTGGTAATCTGGAAAGGTTTGTCGCGGACATGGCGCGGAATTCCGGAGAGGGGGAACTTCCGGAAAAAGCGGCGCCCACCGGGAAAAAAGTAGCCATTGTCGGTTCCGGGCCTTCCGGTTTAACGGTTGCCGGCGATTTATTGCTCAAAGGGCATGACGTTACATTGTTTGAGGCATTTCATAAAACCGGAGGGGTGCTGGTTTATGGCATTCCGGAGTTCCGGCTGCCCAAAGACATTGTGGCATCTGAAGTTGAAACGCTTGAAAAAATAGGATTAAACATCGAGTGTAATATGGTGGTCGGCAGTATCGTCAGCATAGAAGAGTTGTTTGAAGAAGGCTATGACGCTGTTTTTATCGGTGTGGGCGCCGGGCTTCCTCGTTTTTTAAATGTTCCGGGTGAAGATCTTATCGGAATATACTCTGCCAATGAATATCTGACCCGCGCCAACCTGATGAAGGGATATTTGTTCCCCGATTATGATACACCGATTATTCGGGGCAAAAACGTGGTGGTTTTCGGTGCCGGAAATGTTACCATGGATTCCGCCCGTACCGCCATGCGGCTTGGGGCGGACAGGGTCCGGGTTGTTTATCGACGGTCCCGGGAAGAAATGCCGGCCAGGGCGGCTGAGATTCATCATGCGGAAGAAGAAGGGATCGAATTTCACCTTCTGACGGCGCCGGTCCGGTTTATCGGGGATGAGAACGGGCGGCTGGTTCAGATGGAAGGGTTGAAAATGGAACTGGGTGAACCGGATGACTCGGGCCGCCGCCGCCCGGTTCCCATTGAAGGCTCTGAATTCATGCTGGACTGCGATCTTGCGGTGGTGGCCATTGGTGCCAATGCCAACCCGTTGCTGACCCAGTCGGATAAGGAGATCTCACTCAATAAATGGGGATACATTGTGGCAGATCCGGAAACCGGCAAAACCACCAAAAAAGGGGTCTGGGCCGGGGGGGACATTGTCACCGGTTCAGCCACCGTTATCCTGGCCATGGGCGCCGGGCGAAAAGCTGCGGACTCGATCCATGAGTATTTGACCTTGGGCTGGTAGGTAATAAAAGAAAGGAAATTCATGGCACATCCCAGACTCAAGCAGCATATCATTAACCGTGAATGGTGCAAAGGATGCGGAATTTGTGTCCATTTTTGCCCCAAAGAGGTGCTGGCGCTTGATGAGTCGGATAAAGTAGTTGCAGTAAGACCTGAAGACTGCATCTGCTGCCGGATGTGTGAATATCGATGCCCGGATCTGGCCATAGAAATAGAAACCATCAAAGAGGGATGACGGACACT
>JAOZOL010000267.1 GCA_029933295.1 Desulfobacterales bacterium
AAAAGCAGCAATTTTTATTCGGTAACAGGCCAATAAAATAAAAATAATCGGAGGTGTATCAGCTTGAAAGGGTTTGAAGCCATAGCGTTTTTTAATGGATGGCGTATTGCCGGGATCGGCGTGTTCATCGTTTTTACGGCATTGGTCACATTGTCTTTTGTCCTTTCACAACTACATAAACTGTTAATTCTCTGGGAAAAAAAGGATGAATATATCAAAAACGCAAAGCAATTGTTTGCCGGAAGGGAAAAAGTTTCAGCGCGGCCCAAGATGAGGGTAAGCCATAGCTTTAATGAGTCCGCCCGTCAATTCAATTTACTGATCAGGTCTTTGAAAGATCCATTTTTTTCCCTTCCCAGGCTGATTCTGTTAGCAAAAAAGGTCGATATCAGCCACCCGCATGCAACCGTTAACGATCTGATTCAAGCAAAGTTAATTGTGCCTGATGATAAAGGTTTTTATTACTGGGACCACACTGCCTATAAAAATATTCTGGAAAAGGAGTAACCTCTAAACCATGCATATGCTGATGGATTTTATTGCCAATACCGGTTTTGCAATGGCCGACTATCGAAATTTTATCATGATCGGTGTCGGCATTGTATTTATATATCTTGGAATTGCAAAACATTATGAGCCCCTTCTCCTGGTTCCCATTGGTTTTGGGATACTGGTCGGTAATATTCCTGTATTTAAAGGTCTTGGGCTCAGCATCTATGAGAATAACAGCGTGTTGCATTATTTATATTTTGGTGTGACCACGGGGATTTATCCGGCTCTGATTTTTTTGGGACTTGGAGCTCTGACGGATTTTTCCACTCTGCTTGCCCGGCCGGTATTGATGCTGCTCGGAGCTGCGGCCCAGACGGGTATTTTTCTTACCTTTTTAAGCGCTCTGGCCTTGGGGTTTGCGCCAAATGAAGCGGCCTCCATCGGAATTATCGGAGGCGCAGACGGCCCAACAGCCATTTTCTTAACAGCAAAGCTTGCCCCGAGTTTAATCGGCCCCATTGCTGTGGCGGCGTATTCCTATATGGCACTTGTTCCGGTTATTCAGCCGCCGATTATGAAATTATTGACCACCCGCAGGGAGCGGTTGATTAAAATGGAAGAGCCACGACACGTGTCAAAAAGGGAAAGAATAATATTTCCCGTGGTTGCGTTTTTGCTCTGCTGTTTTATCGCCCCTGCCGCCCTGCCGTTGCTGGGCATGTTGTGTTTCGGCAACCTTTTAAAAGAGGCGGTTGTAACGGAACGGCTTGCGCAGGCGGCTAGAACGTCTATCCTTGATTCAGTTACCATTCTTCTCGGCATAACGGTTGGAGCCAGCACCCAGGCGGATATTTTTCTGACACCTAAGTCCGTGGGCATTTTTGTTTTGGGCGCTGCGTCTTTCGGCGTTGCCACAGCTTCCGGGGTGTTGTTTGCAAAAGTTATGAATCTTTTTTTACGTTCGAAAATTAATCCCTTATTAGGCGCTGCCGGTGTTTCCGCAGTTCCTGATTCCGCCCGGGTCGTGCAAATAGTCGGACAGAAAGAAGATCCAACAAATTTTCTGCTCATGCATGCCATGGCGCCAAACATTTCCGGAGTGATCGGTTCAGCCGTTGCCGCCGGGGTGCTGTGGAGTTTTATGATGTGACATCAAATACTCGGCAACAAAGCAGATGCGGTGCCCTGTGAATGCTTACAAAAAACTAAACCGGTTTTATGACCTGTTTACCGGTTCAGATCAGGCTTTGATCGTTATCAATGCCGATCCTGATTCCATTGCCAGTGCCATGGCGGTAAAGAGGCTTTTATGGCGGCGGGTGAACAATGTCACCATGGTCAGGATAAACAGGATTACCCGACCGGACAACATGGCCATGATTCGACTCCTTGATGTTTCCCTTGTTCATGTTTCAAAAATTGACCCTAAAGATTATAACAAGTTTGTCATTGTTGATTCCCAGCCCAGCCATCATGAACTTTTTTCAGCCTATGATTATACAGCGGTTATCGACCATCATGAAGATACCGTCAGTAATCAGATTCCATATAAAGATATTCGACCGGAATATGGTGCAACCGCCAGTATCATGACGGAATATTTAAAAGCGGCAAAAATCAAACCATCGGGCAGGCTGGCAACCGGACTTTATTATGCCATAAAAACAGATACCGCCAATTTTGAAAGAAATACCACCAATGAGGACATGCAGGCCTTTCACTATTTATTTAAACACGCAAACATTCATCTTGCCCGAAAAATCGAGCAGGTGGATCTGCGGCTTGAATTTTTAGATGAATTTAAAAAAGCGATTAATGGCTATGTACTTTCACGCAATAAAATATTTGTTCATCTTGGAATGTTAAAGAACCCGGATATTTGCGTGTTGATTGCGGATTTTTTTATGCGGTTTAACCTGGTGACGTGGAGCATTGTGTCCGGAATTTATGAAGACAAGCTGGTCATTATCGTCCGAAACGACGGATTCCGCAAAGATGCCGGTAAACTATTAAATCGTAAATTCAGTACGTTGGGCTCGGCGGGCGGACATAAAAGCATGGCGCGTGCTGAAATTTTTGTCGAAAAATTAAAAGGGCTGGTGGATATAAAAAAAGAAAAACATCTAATGAATTGGATTATCAATCAGTTTGAAAATAAATACAAATATGCAAAGCATAAATAAAACAACGGACGTGTCAGTAATCATTCTTGGCTCAGGCACCTGTGTACCGTCTCTATCCCGGAGTTCCTGTTCGGTTTTGATGCAGACAGGCAGCAACAAGCTTCTCTTTGATGCCGGACCGGGAACCATGGGACGGCTTTTGGAGGCAGGCGTCACCATTTTTGACATCACCCATATTTTTTTTTCTCATCTTCACCCGGACCATACCGGTGAACTTGTCCCGTTTCTATTTGCCAATAAGTATCCGGACGGCACCCGGCGTAAACGCCCTTTAACCATTTGTGGCGGTACGGGATTTTTGGCATTTTATAACCAGTTAAAGATGATTTATAATCAATGGATTGATGGTGCCGGGAAGTTGACGATTTCCGAATTTAGTCATACGGGCAGTGATTCATATCAATTTGACGGATTTACGATCAATACAGTCCCGGTTCAACATCGGGACGAAAGCATTGCCTTTAAAGTGACAGCGTTAAACGGGACCACCATGGTGTATTCCGGAGACACTGATTATAGTGAAAATTTAATCGGGCTGGCAGAGAACACGGATCTTTTTATTTGTGAATCCGCCCTGCCCGATCACCTGAAAGCAGACGGGCATCTGACACCGTCTTTGGCCGGACAGATGGCAACCCTGGCAAATGTGAAAAAACTGGTACTCACGCATTTTTATCCGGAATGCGAAAACGTTGATATTGAAAAACAATGCCGCAAGACCTATGCAGGACCCCTTGTTTTGGCCAAGGATCTTATGACGATCAATCTGGATACTTAATTATGAATTACTACCCCATATACTTAGATATTAAAAACAGAAACTGCCTGGTGGTCGGCGGCGGGGCTGTTGCAGCCCGGAAAGTGGAAACTCTGGCAAAATGCGGGGCTATTGTCATGGTGGTGAGCCCTGATTTTACTGAATCGTTATATGAGATGGAAGAACATTCAGCCATTACGCTTATTTGCCGTCCCTATGAATCGTCTGATCTGGAAGAAAAGTTTTTAGTGATCGGGGCCACAAACAATGAAGCATTGAACCGGAAGATCAGCGCGGATGCCGAAAAGAGAAATATGCTGTGCAATATCGCTGATGTTCCGGAAATCTGCAACTTTATCCTGCCGTCGGTTATTTCCCGGGGGGACTTTTCCATAGCCATTTCAACGTCTGGAAGAAGTCCGGCGTTTGCAAAAAAACTTCGAAAGGATCTTGAAAAAATATTCGGCGAAGAGTATGCCTGCTTTCTCACGCTCATGGGCGAGGTCAGAAAGAAACTGCTTGTAAAAGAACATGCGCCCGAAGCCCATAAACCGCTTTTTGAAAAATTAATAAACAGCGGGCTGCTTGAGATGATTAAAAATAACCGGACAGAAGAGATCAACCGCCTGCTTGAAGAGATTTTAGG
>JAOZOL010000723.1 GCA_029933295.1 Desulfobacterales bacterium
GTCCAGCCGTTAAGACGGGCATTTTCACTTTTAATCGCTGGTGGGCCGTCTGCCACACGGATGTCAGCGACATCCGCTAAGGCGATACGTTGATTATTTTTGGTGACCAGAGGTAAGAGTTTTATTTTTTCAATCGAATCACGATAGGTTTGTGGATAACGTATATTTATCGGATAGCGTTCCAGACCTTCTACGGATTGTGAGACTCGCATACCGCCAATGGCGGTCATAATCACTTGTTGTACATCGGCAATATTTAAACCATAACGTGCCGCTTTATCTCGATCGATATCCGCCTTGATATAACGCCCTCCTGCAACCCGTTCAGAATAGACAGAGGCTGTCCCTTCAACATCTTTTAGTACCAATTCCAATTGCTTTCCCACTTTTTCAATTTCTTTTAAATCAGGGCCTGAGACTTTAATACCCACGGGGGTTTTAATGCCGGTTGCCAGCATATCAATACGGGTTTTAATGGGCATAACCCAGGCATTGGTCAATCCTGGAAACTTCACCAGCTGATCCAGTTCTTTACGCAGACTTTCTGTTGTCACCCCTTCCCGCCATTCACTTTTTGGTTTAAATTGAATAACGGTTTCAATCATGGTGAGTGGTGCTGGATCGGTTGCGGTTTCAGCACGACCGATTTTTCCAAAGACAGTTTTGACTTCAGGCAAGGTCTTGATCAGTTTATCAGTTTGTTGAAGTAATTCTCTGGCCTTGCCAATGGAGATGCCTGGATAGGTTGTCGGCATATACATGAGATCGCCTTCATCTAATGGCGGCATAAATTCACTGCCGATTTGTGTTGCAGGCCATAGACCGACTATCAGTGAAAGACCCGCTAAAAAAATCATGGTTTTGGGGGCATCCAGAACCATTTTTATCAGGGGATTGTATATCCATGTCACAATTCGGTTAACAGGGTTTTTATGCTCTGGAAGGATCTTTCCTCGAACAAAATAACCCATCAAAACGGGCACCAGAGTGATAGATAAACCAGCCGCCATAGCCATTGCATAAGTTTTTGTAAAGGCCAAAGGA